>JAUNJG010000058.1 GCA_030533385.1 Eubacteriales bacterium
TCTCTTCCCTTTATTTTTTTCTTTTTTGCCAATGATAATTATACTCTAAGCCAAAGTCTGATTTGGGTTAAAATATAATGTCTATGATCAGGCATAGAACGTTTCGTAGGCGGACGGGAAATATCGTCCATCAGGCGCGAAAACCTGTGGCACATTTTCTCGTCAATCTATGACAAAATATTCTCCCGGAGCTGTAATACACATCAGTTTTCCGGTCAGATACTTTCTTTCTTTATCTTCTATATATGTCTGCACCATTTTGTAGTCCTCCCAGAAATGCATCGGGAACACATACCTGCTGGGTACATTTTTCAAGTAATAGTCCATGCCCCAGCTGCCCGCTTCCTCCTGACGGGGATCCAAAGGCACAAAGGCACAATCCATCTTCTGCCCGGCAATGTAAGACATTTCTTTCTGAAAAGCATTTTTGTGCCATGTATTGTCTTCCTCCGGCTCTCCCGGCCAATGCCACCAGTGCAAATCTCCGGCATGATATATCTGATGCCCGTCAACCCGAACCACAAAGGCCACTCCTTCATCTGTGGAAGTGAGCGTGTTTATCTCCATCCCCTCTATTTCCAGAGACTCATGGGGTGCGATAAAATGTACGTTCTCCGCCTTTTTCCAGTAACCTGATGCCTTTTTAATATCAGACGATAAAATGTAAGTCACAGACACGCAACGATTTTCCAGCTTAAAAATTTCTTTGGAATAGTGGTCATGATGGGCATGGGACGCAAAGACAAACAGCGCTTTTTTTGCGTCCAGCTCCGGTATCTGTCCCTTCCAATAGTCAAATAAAAGATAGCTGTTTTCCGTCTCCACCAAAAATCCACTGTGAAAAAGGTAGGTCACCTTTAATCCGTTTTTCATTTCTGCCCTCCTCATGTTCTCATGGATGGCCGCAGGCAACTCTGCATTCGCCCTCCATCTTTGCTGTGCTTTTTATAAATTTTCCTATCACTCTGCCTGCGTCAGGATTTCTTCCTTCAGATTCTCCCGGAACACACCTTCCCGAATCATGGCAATCTCCTGCTTATACGGCGGATAGGAACGTTTTTTTGTCTCCCTGTCTGGAATGTATGGCGTCTCCAAAATCTTGGGAATCTCCTCAAAATCTTTATGATAAATAATATGTCTCAGGCTGTCGAAACCGATATGACCGAACCCAAAATTTTCATGGCGATCTTTTTTTGCCCCTCTCGGATTCTTACTGTCATTTACATGAAATACGGCAATCTGGTCTTTTCCGATGTATCGATCAAACTCTTCCATCACTTCATCAAAATGATCCTTCACGTCATAACCACTGTCACTGGCATGACAGGTATCAAAACATACCCGCAACCTGTGAGAATGGACAACTCCATCATAAATGCGGGCGATCTCTTCAAAATTTCTGCCAATTTCCGTCCCTTTACCCGCCATGGTCTCCAGTGCAATATTCACCTCGCCAGCCTTTGACAAAACTTCATTCAGACCCTTTATAATCTGCGCAATCCCTGCATCCACGCCGGCTCCCACATGGGCGCCCGGATGCAAAATCAGCGTCCGACAGCCCATGGCTTCCGTGCGCTCCATCTCCAGCTGTAAAAACTCTACCGCCAGCTCATACGTCTCTTTTTTTATCGTGTTGGCCAGGTTGATAATATAAGGAGCATGAATCACAAACTCCTCGATTCCATGCTCTTTCATCAACGCCCTGCCTTCCTCTATCCGCAGTTCTTCTATCGGCTTTCTTCTCGTATTCTGGGGCGCTCCCGTATATATCATAAAGGTATTTGCCCCGTAGGAAAGAGCCTCCTTCACCGAGCCCAGGAACATCTCCTTACCACTCATGCCAACATGGCTTCCTATTTTTATCATCTTTTGCCTCCTGCTGCCACCATGGACCATCCATCATTGTACTTTTTCCTGTCTTTTTGTCTCACACGGGTTCACATGTACCATTACATGTTTTGCCTCCGGCAGCTCCTCTTCGATGCGATCATGGATGCGCTCTGCAATATCATGCGCTTCCCACAGGGTCTGGCTTCCGTCAGCAGACACCTCCACATCCACATAATACCTGGAGCCAAAAATGCGGGTACGAACCTCGTCGATGCCAACGACACCCTCCTCCTTCATGATGATTTCATTGATAAATTCCAACGTCTGTTCATCCACAGAGGAATCCACCATCTTATTGACGGCATCTTTATAAATATCGTAGGCAGCCTTAAAAATAAAAAGGCAGATGACGATACTGGCAATTGGGTCAAAGACCGGAAAACCCATCCTCGCCGCCGCAATTCCGATCAAACTGCCGACCGAGGAAAGAGCATCCGACCGATGGTGCCATGCATCCGCCATCAGAGCGCCCGAATGAATGTTATCTGCACCGATTTTAGTATACCAGAACATGGCCTCCTTTACAACAATGGACAAAATGGCCGCTGCCAGCGCCAACATCCCCGGTGCTTCCAGGTGGGACGTTTCCGCCACAATCATCTTAATGCCTGAAATTCCGATTCCCACGCCGGTCAGTCCCAGCATGGTGGCCAGTATAATGGACGCCACACACTCAAAACGCTCATGTCCATACTGGTGACTTTCATCTGATTCCTTGCTGGAAATATGAATCCCTATCATGACAACGAAAGTACTCAGCACGTCCGACAGCGAATGTACGGCATCAGATATCATCGCACTGGAATGACCAAGTATACCGGCCGCCATCTTCAATGCGGATAAAACAACATTGCCCGCAATGCTGACGTTCGATATTCTCATCGCTATTTTTTTGCTCTCCTGCACATCCATCTTATGATCCTCCCACTCATTTTATTCCTTTTCCGTCCCGTCATGCCCATGCGGGTATTTTCCCCTGGTATTATATACTATATGATAACCTTAAAATTAGTCAACAAAGACCTTAGTTACCGGCCTGCGACCTTAGTCAGATGTGTATACTGTCGTTTCTCCTCAACGCATGGCAAAATAGGCATTATCCTCCCTTCTTGCAATGAGTACACAAAAATTTTTCATGGAATGCTGATGCCACATACCGTAAAAGAAAAACCGACGTGCTTTTTCACCACGCCGGTTTTTCGGAAAATTTCACTTTTTTATACGTTTTATAAACTGCCGTTGCCTTCCATCATTTTTTACTTTTTCCATGTTACTCTCATAGACAACACATCCAGACAGTCCAAACATTTATTCAATATCTCCGTTCTTCCCAAGAAACAGATTTTATTTTTTACGCCGATACGGAGTATCGTCCAGTGGAAGCGTCTGTCGGAATTTTCCGTCATAACGATAGTAGGCATGCGCACAGGCAGGCGCTGTAGGAATCATGCACAGCTCACCACATCCCTTGGCTCCAAGAGAATAAGGAAGCTTATCCTTCTCCTCAGGCTCGCAGAGAATGACCTCAAGCTCCGGTGCCTCATCTGCCCGCATAAATCCGATGGTACCAAACTTGCTCTTAGGATAACTGTCCACACACTCAAATTTTTCCGTGACACCGTAACCAATACCCATGACCATGCCACCTTCAATTTGTCCTTCCACAGACTGAATATTAACAGGCGTACCCACATCAAAGGCGGAGACTGCCTTTGTAATCTTTCCATCCTCGTTAAGTACAATAAGCTGTGCCCCATAAGAATAAGAAACATGGCTGACAGGATTATCCTTGATGGCTCCAAGCGGATCTGTCTTAACCGAATACTCTCCAAAGAATTCCTGCCCTTCCAGATCTGCCAAAGTCTTTCCGCCTTCCAGGGCCAGCTTCAGTTTCTCTCCTACTCTCCGAGCTGCCTCTCCTGTAACCACGGTCTGGCGGGAAGCCGTGGAAGTACCCGCATTCGGAGTACGAACCGTATCCGCATGTTCAAAGACGAACAGCGCCGGGTCTAATTCTGTGACATGACAGATTTCTGTCAGCACCATCTGACCGATGCCCTGCCCCATACAGGAAGCGGAAGTACGGATGTGAATCTTGCCCTGCTCCACACTTAACAGCACGCGTCCAATGTCTTTTTTTCCCATACCTGTACCAGAATTCTTAAAACCACAGGCAATGCCGGCATACGGATGCTTGTCATACTCTTCCTTCAACGCATCCAAACATGCAGCCATGTTCGTATTCGGGTCAGCCGTCTGTCCATTTGGAAGCACATCCCCAGGCTTGATGGCGTTGCGACGACGGAACTCCCATGCATCAATACCGGCCATTTCCGCCAGCAGGTTAATATTCATCTCTGTGGCAAAACAACTTTGGCTCACGCCGAATCCCCGGAAGGCTCCAGATACTACGTTGTTCGTATAAACTGACATTCCGAAAATATCTATATTCTGATAATTATACGGTCCGGCAGCGTGCGTACAGGCACGATGAAGCACAGGGCCACCCAACGATGCATAAGCGCCAGTGTCTGCAATAATGACACCTTTCATGCCGGTCAGAATACCGTTTTCATCGCAGGCTGTAGTAAACTCCATCTCCATTGGATGACGCTTCACATGATAGCTCAAAGACTCCTGGCGGGTGAACTTCACCTTCACCGGCTTCTTCGTCACCCATGCCATCAAAGCGGCATACTGCTGTACAGACATATCTTCCTTACCACCAAATCCTCCGCCTACCAAAGGTGCATGACAGTGTACCTTTTCCGGTTCAAGCTTCAACATGGTCGCACACTCGCGCTGTACATCATATACAGACTGGCTGGTGGTGTAAATTAACAGCCCGTCCTCTCCTTCCGGAAGGGCTACGCAACATTCCGGTTCCATAAATCCATGTTCCTGCCAGGTCGTTTTATATTTCCGGGTCACCACATATTTGGAATTTTTGATAGCCTCATCTGCATTTCCTCTCACAAGGTTTGCCCTGCTCATGATATTTCCGTCCTCATGAATCATCGGAGCATCCCCTTTTAAAGCATCCTGAGGGGTGGTAACCGGAGTCAGTTCCGTGTAATCCACTTCCACGAGAGATGCAATCTCCTCCATGGTTTCCTGTTTTTCAGAAGCGATAACCGCAAGAACATTTCCCACATATCTGGTAATATCGCCTTCTCCCATCATCACATCCCAGTCCTGCTTAATGTGGCCTATTTTATTACACGGAACATCCTTTTTTGTCAGCACTTTCACACAGTCCGGATGTGCCAGAGCTTTACTGACATCAATACGATCTATGCGTGCTCTGGGATATTTGGAATAAACCGGCTTTGCGTAGAGCATTCCATCCAAATAAATATCATCCGCAAAAATACCAGTTCCGTTAACCTTTTCCGCCGCATCGATGCGCTTGAAATGCTCATTCATGTGAAGAACAGTAGGCTGTGGCGGAATGACTTTTTTCTCCCGGAAAAAGTCTGCGGCCATCAAGATGGCTTCCTCAATTTTTTTATATCCTGTACATCGACAGAGATTTCCACGAATGGCTTTTTTCACATCTTCTCTGGTCGGAGACAGATTGACATCCAAAAGACTTTTGGCAGAGATAATCATACCCGGGATACAAAATCCGCACTGTACAGCTCCGGCCTCCGCAAAACAATGTTCATAAATCTTCATTTCTTCCGGGTCAATGCCCTCCACCGTCAAGATTTTTTTACCTGCCAGCTTACTCAAAAGTGGCACACAGGCTTTCGTTTTCTTGCCGTCCACCAGGACAGTACAAGTGCCGCAGGCTCCCTCACTGCACCCATCCTTAGTTGCCGTCAAATGCAAATCATCTCTCAAAAAGCGCAAAAGCTTTTTATCCTGTGCTGATTCGTAATCCTTACCATTAATGTTCACAATGTACATAGACTTCACATTCCTTTCACAATAGTATAGTAATCCTGTTTGGTGTCCATATCAATCCAAACGCCCTCGTCCTCCACGGGTACCGTCACAATTCTGCCGTCCATCTGTTTCCACAGTCTTCGCAATCCCCCATCTCCTGAAAATGCCAAAATTTCCGGAATCATGGCATAGTCAATCAAAGGTGGATGCTTTCGATAGCCATCCAAGGTGGGAAACACGACATCGCCCCCAGTTGCACTCCGATGAAAAATCAGCGTCCGAAATGTCTCCGGGGAAACCATGGGCATGTCCGCAGGCATTAAAAAGAAGGCATCGCAGGCGGGCATGTCCCTGCATCCCATCCGCACGGATTCCATCATATCCGTGGAAGCATAGGCCACATTTTCCACAAGAATCACCTGCTCCGGATAATGGTCTCGCAGATAAGCATCCAGCTCCCTCCTCCGGTATCCTGTGACAACCACGATGGTTTCTGCGCCTCCCAAAAGCATATGGTCGATGGTGTGTCCGATGACTGTCTTGTTGTGCAGAGGCAGCAAAGGTTTAAAATCTCCCATGCGGGAGGAAAGCCCTGCCGCCAGGATTAATCCGTTTATGCGTTCTTTAATGATACTTCTCCTTTCCTCTCTTAATAAAACCTTAGAGTTTTACAATGATTATATTTTTATTATATGCGCTGCAAAAGAACTACGTCAAATTTCCCTTTTGGGAACCTCGCAGAAAAAATTACAGGATTTTTGTAGAAATGAACTGATTCTGAAAAGAGTCTTGCGTAAACCTCCGAATATCTTCCTCAAATCTCTGGTAAGCCATCAGAAATTCTGTCCCGCGGGGCGTCAAAATGGTACTCCCACCGTCCAGACCTCCTCTCTTCCTCTCCACCACGGAAAAGCCCAGATTCCTCTCCAACTCTTTGACCATCTCCCAGGACTTACTATAGGAAATGCCCATATATGTACAGGAGAGACGCATATTGTGCGTTTCATGAATTAAAAAGAGAAGAAGTTTTAACCGGGTATGAAAAAAAGGCATTTCTTTTTCTAACTGCAATTGTACGGAAGGGTGCAGCAAGGACAGATTGTGTGCCTTTAGCCGTTTTTCCAGCCCCTCCTCATCATGAATACTAATATGTATCCCCGAATCCTCCACAGGAATGCGACAGCAATCTTTGCACCGACGCAACGCCTGTTTCAATCCTCCCTCCCCCTCATATTGCAGAATATCTTCCACCACCCGGCTGTGAATCATCACCGGATGCCCTCCCCTTCCTTCAAACGTTGGGATGGTGATAGACCCGGTACTTTTCATAAGCGTTTTTAAAGTACAGGGGGTAAACATCGGAACATTGACAGGGGTAAACAGGATTCGCTCACATTTTTCCTTCAAAAAAGAAAGACCGATACGCACCGATTCAAAAAGCTGTGGATCCTCGTCCTGCGGATTTTTTAAAAAAATGGCTCCGTACCCTGACAGATGCCGACGGATCTCCTCATTGTCATTTCCCGTGATAATCACGATGGGAAATACCCCAGCCTGTTGATATGTGATGACGATACGGCGGATTGTGGATATGGCTCCCACCTGCAAAAAAGGCTTGGCCACCCGCTTACTAGCCGCAGCAACAATCCCTCCAGTGTAACTGATTTTCATAAAAACCTCCTTGCTATGACCAACATCAATCCTCTCTTCAAGACGACCTCCGCTTTAGGATTTCCTCCCCCACCCTTCGGGCGTACGGACATAGAGAAAGGCCATGCCAAAGAATCTATTCTTCGACATGGCCTTGCCTCTCTCATCTCGATTGAAGAGAATCAATCAAATTTTACTGAATAAACATTCATTTACTCTGTAAAACTTCAAACAATCTCCTCTCCCAACCGCAATTTTTTATGCAAATTTTTATATATAGAGGAATTGCATCAATAGCTTTTCATTATTTTGCCCAGCCGTAAGAACACTGTACTGCCTTCTTCCAGCCAGCCAGAAGTTCCTGACGAGTCTCATCATCCATATTAGGCTCGAAAACCTTGTCAATCGCCCAGTTAGCGATAACGTCTTCCTTGCTGTTCCAGTATCCAACTGCAAGTCCTGCCAGATAAGCAGCACCCATAGCCGTTGTCTCTACGCACTGTGGACGATGTACAGGAGCATCGATGATATCTGCCTGGAACTGCATCATGAAATCGTTCTTACAAGCGCCGCCGTCAACCTTCAAAGCTGCCAGTTTCACACCTGCGTCAGCCTGCATAGCTTCCAGAATATCGTTGGTCTGATATGCCAGAGACTCTACGGTAGCACGGATGATGTGTGCTTTGTTACATCCACGGGTCAGTCCTACAATACATCCACGAGCGTACTGATCCCAATGAGGAGCTCCAAGACCTGTAAATGCAGGTACTACATAACATCCATTTGTATCAGGAACCTTGTTACAATAGAACTCAGAATCCGGAGCCGCATCCACAAGTTTTACTTCGTCACGGAGCCACTGAATCGCAGCACCAGCCACAAACACAGAACCTTCGAGAGCGTAATTCACCTCTCCGTCCAGTCCCCATGCAATGGTAGTTACCAGTCCGTTCTCAGAAATCTTCATCTCTTTACCGATGTTCATCAGCATGAAAGTACCGGTTCCATATGTATTCTTAGCTTCGCCGGCATTGAAACAGGTCTGTCCAAACAGAGCTGCCTGCTGGTCACCTGCTGCGCCTGCAATAGGGATTCTTCCCTGGAACAGACTCTCTTCGGTCATGCCATAAATTTCACTGGATGGTTTTGCCGTAGGAAGCATAGATTTCGGAATATCCATCACTTCAAGAATCTCATCATCCCACTGAAGAGTGTTGATGTTAAACAGCATGGTTCTCGCCGCATTGGAATAATCTGTCACATGAATCTTTTTGCCGGACAGATTGTAGATTAACCATGTATCCACTGTACCGAACATTAATTTTCCAGCTTCCGCTTTTTCTCTTGCACCCTCTACGTTCTCAAGAATCCAGTGAATCTTGGAGCCGGAGAAGTAAGCGTCAATCACAAGTCCTGTCTTCTTCTGAATCATGTCAACAAGACCTTTTTCTTTTAAGGAGTCACAATATTCAGATGTACGGCGGCACTGCCATACGATCGCATGATAAACCGGAACTCCGGTTTCTCTATCCCAGACGATAGTCGTCTCACGCTGGTTCGTAATACCGATACCAGCGATATCAGCAGCTCCAACCCCCAACTGCTCCATAGCTTTTCTTGCAACGGATAACTGTGTGTGCCAAATTTCTTTTGCATCATGTTCTACCCAGCCTGGCTGTGGATAATACTGTGTAAACTCCTGCTGTGCAACACTGCAGATTTCACCCTTCTCGTTAAATAAAATACAACGATTGCTTGTTGTGCCGGCATCTAATGCCATCATGTACTTAGCCATAAGTAAAACCTCCTTAAAAATACCGTTTCAATTAGCCTGGTCAATCTCCAAATATTTGACCTGTATCTATATATTAACACAGTTTAAAGATTCTGTGTTTAGACAATTCAATATTTTTGTATGGTTTTATAGTCTTTTTGCATGATATTGTTTTTAATTTTTAGTCTTTTTCAAGCAGATTGAATAAGCACATTTCAACACACCAACTATCTACTCACTTATCTTTCAAAAAAACATTACATAAAATGACCTATTATATAAAAAATAGATAATATGTCATCTTTCCATCATGTATGCAATATCAAGCCGCCATTTCCGGTGACTCAACCCAACGACAGAGACATCTGCCGAGACACTTTTACACCGCTGACGTCGGACATCATTCCCACTCTCGCTGCCGCAGCGCCTCATACATCAGCACCGTGGCGGCAATGGACGCATTCAGAGATTCCACCTGTCCTTTCATGGGAATCCGAATCTTCACATCGGCGCCATCAGCGGTCTCCTCCGTCAGTCCCTTCCCCTCATTTCCAATGAGAAACGCCGTTCCTCTGCGATAATTTTGCCGGAAAAATTCTGTTCCATCCAGATGAGCTGCATAAGTGACAATTCCTTTCTCTTTAAGCGCCGGAAAAACAGCCGGCAAATAATCTACGACGACAAAGGGCATGCGGAACATGGCGCCCATGGTGGCGCGAATAACCTTGGGATTATAAGGATCCACACACCCCCGGTTCATGATGACTCCCGTCACCCCGGCACCTTCCGCCGTCCGAAGAATAGTTCCCATATTGCCCGGATCCTGAAGATTTTCCAACAAAAACAGACAAGGCTCCTGCTCCCGCTCCAAAAGTTCCTCCAAGGTGCTCTCCCTTTTTTCCACCAGAGCAACCACTCCCTGAGGCGTTTTCGTATCGGAAAGGTGGCGACAGACACTGTCACTGATAAGCTCTCTCCTGTACCCTTCCAGCTTGTCCTTATGTTTTTCTTCAAATTCCTCCGTCACATATACTTCCAGCAGTCGCTCTTTCGGAATCTCAAAAAACATCCTCGGCCCTTCCACCAGAAAACAATTCTGTTTTTTTCTTGCTCTCGCATTATTTTTTAAAAGCATCATATTTTTTATCTTGCTGTTTGTATAACTGGAAATCATAACCATCTTCCTTTCTCCCGCTTCTTTCTCCCCTTCGCACGACAAAACAAAATCAGGCTAAAAATGAGAAGTTTCCTCCTGCCCTCTGCATACCTCCTCCGCATTGACCTGCCACAGAAAAAAAGGGCGCGCAAATTCATGCTGCCCTTCTCCTCTTACCCGCCAGACCTTCTCTACCTGGCCTGATATACTTTTTTTAAAATCGTAAAAAGCTTGTGAATCACTTCATCCACACTTTCTTTAAAATCGCTTTCCGCCCACTCCAACACATACTGCGTGATGCCGATGGCCATGAAATGTCTGATGAACTCTCCCATCTGTCCCTCTTCCACATAGACAATGCGATTCGGACGATATTCATTGGTCATGCCTTTGTAAATAATCGGGTAGATGGCCTGACGCAAATACTTGCTCTCCACATTACTCAAAATATTTTTTATGATAAGCCTGTTCTCCTTCATCCAAATAAGAAACCTTCTCATGGCCGACTCCCAGGACGGCTCGTCATACATATGACTTTCATGTATCAACTTATACTCAAAAGCCTTCTTCATCAGATCATAAATATTATCAAAATAATAATAAAACGTCTGACGGTTTACCCCGCACTGTTCCGCAATTTTTTGTATGGTTATTTTAGGAAACGGACATTTTCCCAACAGCTCCATAAATGCAATGCACAACATCGTCTCAGTATTTTTTCTCATATTTTCCTCCCCCAGTTGCCTTGCCCGAAATTATGACCGTCCCCCGTCCGGATTTGATGTCTCTCTTGTCTTGCATAAATTTTCCCGCCTCGAAAAATCTATGGGGCGCTTTCTCAGGCTGTCACGATATTCTCTTTACCTGATACTGATTTTTACTTTGCCCGTATCGCTCACCGTAATGCCGTCCACATCCTTCACATGAACCCGCACCGCATGTTCTCCCGCATCCAGGTTGGAGATGTCTATCCACGGAGAAAAATCTTCAATCTTCACGTCTTTTATAACAGATTCCGCCCCGTCAATCACAATAGCATAAACATTATCATCGTGGAACGTCACCTCTTTGTTCTTCTCCCCCCTGATGGAAACGTTCGCCGCCGTAAAGCTCAATTTCCGGCTGGTCCTTTTCTCAATGGTCGCCTTGACCTTGATGTCCTTCGCATCATCCACCAAAATCACACCCTTTGGCAGACGCTCCTCCGTCAGCTCTATATCTTCTTCATAGCTCTCCGTCAGATTGTTCAAAGAAATCCTGCCCAAGGATATAGAAGTCAGTTCTTCCAGCACATCCTCCGGAGCGGCCACCTCGATGGTCTTTGGCTCATAATCAAAAGATACTTTTTCGTAGCCAGCCGCCGGAGCCACCGATTCCTGAAGCTCCACCTTCACATTTTTTGTCTTCCACAAACGCACATATACATCAATGGACGTAGCGTCCATTTTAATCTGGTTGCTGTCTATCACTTTTCCGTTCTTGTCATATAATACCGGCTCTGCCGAGGTTGTCACGTCATGGGTAATCCCCTCGATATCCACCTCCGCCCGGATTTCCTTGACTTTCGACAGCAGGTTTTCCGGCCCGGTCACTTTCACAAGATTCGGAGTTCCCGTCATGTTCCCCACGGCATAGCCTTTCGCAGCCTTCCCATCCATGACAATATTAACCGGCACGCTGCTGCTCACCACCGCATCTTTTTTGATTTTCATGGTGTTGACCGTTCCGATGGAAAGCTCCAGTTGATTCGCATATTTTCTGGCGCTGACATCAATAGGCACTGCATCCACTTCCGACAATTTAGAAAAATCCGCCACCGCCTGAAAATCCGACGCAGAAAGTTTACTCACCACGCTGTTCTTTCCTTCCACCGTGATGGAAACCTTATCTCCCTCCACAATTTCATAAGCATATCCCAAATCTGTCAGCGCACTCTCATTTACAATCGTAACAGGAATATCGCTAAAGCGCTCGCTCCTGATCGGATCGTTGATATTAGCCACAAGAAGCCATATCAAAATGGCCGTCAAAACGGACAGGATCTTCATTCCCAAATTGTTATTTTTCAGATTTTTCATTATCATTATGCAGCAATCCCTTCCATTTTTTCAAGACATCTTTGCTGGCAGATGTACTTCCCTTCTTCAAAAATTCCATCTTTTCTTCCAGCATATCCCGGCTTAAATCACGGAATATTTTTCCCTCTCTGGCAACGGAAACCGCTCCCGTCTCCTCAGATACCACAATGGTAAAACTATCGGACACCTCGCTGATTCCCACCGCCGCCCGGTGTCTCGTTCCAAGCTCCTTACCAAGCTCCATGCTGTCCGTGAGCGGCAAATAACAGGTGGCGGACACCACCCTGCCTCCCCGGATGATGATGGCCCCGTCATGCAGAGGGGTGTTATGTTCAAAAATATTAATCAGAAGCTGGCTGCTCACCAGACCATCCACGGCAATTCCCGTTCTTTCATACTCTCCGAGAGCCACCATCTGCTCAATGACGATCAGCGCTCCTGTCTTAACCCTGCTCATCTCATAAACAGCCTTAATAATCTCAGAAACTGTCTTTTCCGACATAAAAGTCGTCTCGCCGCTGTATTCTTCCGCAGCAAAAATCAAATTCCGAAACAGGTTTTTTCTTCCCAGCTGCTCCAATGCCCTCCTTAACTCCGGCTGAAAAATCACAACGGCAGCCATGATGCCGACGCTGAATGAATTGGACAAAAGCCAGGATATGGTATTTAGTTGAAACACCGCCGCCATCAGGGCAAACACCAGCAGCACAATAATCCCCTTAAACAAAGTCCATGCTCTCGTCAGTTGCAGCCATGTGATAATCTGATACACCGCCATACTAATAATGATAATCTCCACGACATCGGAAACACCTATCGTTGAAAGAGAATATCTGTATAAAAATTTTTCTATGATATTTTGTAAATGCTCCAAACTCATGATTTCCGTCTCCAGTTTTTTGTTTCGTCCCCTGTTGCTCCCGTTTTATTTCAATCGGCGGGGGGAGGATCCACATCGACAGCACTCTTTTCCCTGCTCTCCGCTTCCTCCTTTTTCCTGTCTTCCCCCTCCGAAAACATCTCAAACTCCGCCTGTTCTTCCCCGGATATGATGTCCATGACATTCCTGTCCGCCTGCGTCACCTTAATTTTCGGCACAGCCTTGACATAGTAAATGTATTCTTCATCCTCGAAGGTCACCTTCTCCATTCTTGACACGTCGCCCAGTCCTTTAAAAAACTGCACGACGCCAGCCAGTCCAACAGCCAGAAAGCTCTCCAGAAAAACTCTCCATATCGTATAATCCAGCTCAAAAATCAATCTCCCCGACAAAAGCAGGATGGCCATAGATACATTTCCAATGAGAATCGAAAAAAGCCACGCATTTTCATGGAACATCTGATACAGCAGACAGGACAAAAAAGCCACAAGACCAAACGTGACCAAAAGTACCAACAGTCTCCTGTCTATGACGATCAGGTTTACGATCCTTGACATGCCCATGCCCGGTTCCAGGTTGGAGGTGGTCGTGATCAGCGCACTGGCATCTTTTGTGTAAGAGCTGAAAAAATAGATGAAGACTCCCGAAGTCATCGGAAGAATCCCTCCAAATCCCACCATCATCCCCAGAAGAACCGGAAGAAAATATTCTAATTTCAGATAAAACAAAATCGGCGTCAGTATGACAATGAAAGCATATCTGCTGTCCATTCTTATGAATAAAAGATAGCTGATAAAAAGAAAAATAAACAGCACCGCACAAATTTCCACGGATACCTTCCACAAATTCAACAGCATCACACAAGATGCCGTGTAGAACAACAAAGACATGGGAGCAAAAGCCTGCACCGCAGAGATAGCCAAAAACGCCAGCGGATTATCTACCGCCTCATTATAAGCAAACATCTCCTGTATCAGACACAATGCCAGAAAAGAAAACACAAGTTTCCAGGCCGGCAGAAGGTATTCTCCGTATTTTTGATAAAAATATTTGATGTTTTCTTTCAAATAAACTAACTGTACCATACATCATATCCTATCTTTCTTTTGATAAGTCTTCTTCTTTTTCCAGATATTTCTTTAATTTGTAAAGCTTCTTATCATACTCTCTTATATGTTTCAACATCTCCTGGTATTTCTTTTTATGAAGAAAAAAAGCCACTATCAGGCTTCCCAATACCACCACGCCATATATCAGAAGAAGATCTGCAAGAATCTCTCCGTAAGAAAAGGCCAGTCCTTCCGTCATGATGTTGGTGTAATACCGCATCATATAAACCCCGCTGCCCAGCAGATAGGCGAGAGTCACCAGAAAAAAGCTCTCTAACAGCTTCAGGCTCATGTACGCCTTATAACTGTATCGATGCATCTTCAACTCTCTTTTTCCTTCTTTTTTTTCATAGACGGCAAGCTCGGTCATCATATGAACCTTCGTCGTGTCAATCATGGCCTTCACCCTTTTCTATCCTATATATTCTTTCTATCCTATCTATTCTATCCTGTCTGTTCTGTCTCTCCCCTGATATCTCTTATCTGCTTTCCTAAAACGTGCATCGCACTGACTTTACGACCGCAAATCACATCTCCGACAACAATCGAAGACAAACCTTGAAAAACGTTCCATTTTTCCAAAAGGTGTTACAATTATAGCATGTTTATTCTATGAAATACAACGGAAATCTGACAGATTTCACGGGATATAACAAAGGATACCTCCTCACTTCGGATAAATTCTGGCGATTGCGCTCCATTTAGTAGAAAATCCATAAAAAAACTGCCCCACAGAAAAAACAAACCTTTGTTTTTCTTTCTGCGGAACAGATTCTCTATCCTTCGTCTCTTTTACATATCACTTCTTGAAATCTCAAGAACTTTATAACGGGAAGCACCCTCGGCACTCTCCACCTCAACCTCCTGTCCAATCTTAGAACCAATCAGCGCCTTTCCGAGAGGAGATTCGTTGGAAATCAATCCTTTTAAAATATCAGACTCTGTGGATCCTACGATGCGGTATTCCAGCTCTTCTTCAAACTCTTCATCATAAAACTTTACTGTGCTTCCGATGCTCACCGTATCTTTATCAAAAGAAGTCTCATCAATGACTTCAGCATTGCGGATAATCTTTTCCAGCTCTTCTATTTTTGCTTCAATGGCACGCTGTTCATCCTTCGCCGCATCATACTCTGCATTCTCAGACAGGTCTCCCTGCTCTCTTGCCTCCTTGATCTTCTGGGCAATCTCTTTTCTTTTTACTACTTTCAGTTCCTGAAGCTCGTCTTCCAGCGCCTGCATCCCCTTGCTCGTTAATATATGTTTCTTAGTTTCTACCATCTCTTTCATCTACACCTTTCTGCTGAAATCGCTCGTTATAAAGCATCATTATAATCTAATTTAAACCTCTTGTCAATGTTTGTCCAGACGGCGTTTGTGTCAAGTAAACGTTGGCAACTTTTCTTTTGTTTTTCTTTCAAATGTT
>JAUNJG010000059.1 GCA_030533385.1 Eubacteriales bacterium
GTAATAATCTTCCATATCCAAACTCAACTTCACATAGGAATCCGGCTTCCGTTTTCAGTTGCTCAAGAGACACACCGTCTCTATCCCCGTGGTGGCCGGGAACATATCCACCAGGCAACAGCGTTTTACTTCATAGCCCGCCTCCTGGAGCATCACCAAATCCCGCATCAGGCTGGTGGCCTTGCAACTGACATATACCATTTCCTTTACGCCAAAGCCGATGATTTTTTTGAGCGCCTTCGGGTGAACGCCGTCTCTTGGCGGGTCAAGGATAATTAAATCCGGTTTTTCTTTCAGGTTATCCACAAGCTTCAGCACATCTCCGGCGAGAAATTCACAATTGGACAGGCCGTTATCCTCCGCATTGCGTTTGGCGGCCTCCACGGCTTCCTCGACAATCTCCACGCCAACTACCTTCTTGGCATGGGCTGCCATCATCTGGGCGATGGTTCCGGTACCGGAATATAAATCAAATATCACCTTGTCTTTTGTCTCTCCCACATATTCTCCTACTTTTTGATAAAGCTCCTCGGCTCCCAATGTGTTGGTCTGGAAAAAGGAGAATGGGGAAATTTTAAAACGCAGATGGAGCAGATACTCATAAAAATAATCCTGCCCATAGAGAATCCGGGTCTCATCACTTTGCACCACGTCCGCAGGGCTGTCATTTAAGGTGTGTAAAATCCCTACAATTTTTCCATCAATGGGAAGCTGGGTCAGCATTTTCACAAACTCCTGCTCCTCAAGGTTTGCCTGGGTGGTGGTCACCAGGTTTACCAGAATATCGCCGGTTTTGACGGAACGGCGCAGCACCAGATGGCGTAGAAATCCGGTTTTCCTCATCTTATGGTAATAGGTCACGCCTTTTTCCGTAAAGTAATGCAGCACTGCCTGCAAAATTGCGATGAAATCCTTATCCGCAATTTTACATTCCTCCAAGGTAACCAAATCATAAAAACTGTTCTTCTTGTGCATTCCCAAAGCCAGCGGGCCGTCCTTTTCTTCATCTCCAAAGGTAAATTCCATCTTGTTGCGATAGACACAGACTGCCGGACTTGGAATGATTTCCTCCACCGCAAAAGAAAAACCGCTCTTTTCTATCAAGGTCTCCACCTGCCGTTTTTTCAGGGCAAGCTGCTCCTCGTAAGGCAGAGAACGGTAGGCACAGCCGCCGCAAATGCCAAAATGCCGGCACATACCCGGATTCTTCTCATCCTCCAACGGAGACGGCTCCAAAACCTCCAACAGGCGGCCCTCGATTTTATCCTTGCGTTTTTTTGACACGGAAAATCGGATGGTCTGTCCTTCCAGCGCATTTTTCACGATAATCTTTTGCTCCTCCACAAACACAATTCCTTTATTCGGGAATTCTGTTTCTCTCACTTTTCCTTCTAATATATCACCTTTTTTCATTTATTATTTCCTCGTCTTTCTACCGGGCAGAGAAAAACCCCCGGTTCCATGGTTGTTTATCCTGGGCAGACGGGCTGTATGCGAACACGCCTGCCTATAAGAAAGGGGCCGCTACATTCTCCGCAGCAGCCCCCGCAATGTCTTTAACCAGATAGCCAGTATCAGGATAACTTTCTCTTTATTTTGCAACTATTTTTTTACAAACCTCGCTACTTCCCCAAAAGAAAATTGGTACTGTTACTCGTACTTTTTAACGATTTTTCCAAACACTCGACTTTTAGAAAAAATCTTCCCTGCTTCTTTTGCCGTCATTCCTGTCCCAAACGCATATCGCTCTCAGTCTGAATAGCAAGAAGTTCCAAACCAGGTTGTATCCTCAACCAATCCGTCTTATTTCTCCGTCCTCAAATCCGAAGCTCGCTGAACTTAGATTTATAGTAGCCGTGGCCGTAGTGGGCGTGGCCCTCGTCGTCAATCTCCATGAGAAGAAAGGTCGGTTTTCTCTCCGCCTGCCTCGGGTAGGACAGGCTACCCGGATTTAAGATAGTAACCTCATGACCAATGTCGATAAACGGCACATGGGTATGGCCGTACATCACCACGTCTATGTGGTTTTCCAGAGCATATTGGCGAAGCCGCTGCACGCCCCGATAGACATAGAAAGTATGTCCATGTACTATCAACACCCTATAGTCTCCGATTTGCACCGTGATTTTCGACGGCAAATCCAGGTTATAATCATTATTTCCCGACACCATGTAGATCGGACAGTCTACGAGGGAGCGGATATAATCGTCTCCACGTTCCACATCTCCACAGTGAATCAACATGTCAATCTCTCCGACCTGACGGATGACACCTGCCACGTCATCGTTACGTCCATGAGAATCACTGATTACTAAAATTCTCATCGTTCCTCCAATCATGAAACTCTGTCTTTCGGACTACAAAATCTCCTTTATCAACCTGAGGGCTTTGCCTCTGTGGCTTATCTCATTTTTCTCCTCTTCAGAAAGCTGAGCCGTAGTCTTCTTCCTGTCGGGAAGATAAAAAATCGGGTCGTATCCGAAACCATTTTCTCCCGCCGGCTCTTCGGCTATCCTTCCTTCGATGGTTCCAACTCTCGTCTCCACCCGGCCATCAGGAAAGGCGGCGGCGATGGCACAGACAAACCGGGCGGTGCGGGATGATGCCGGAACGCCGCAAAGCCTGTCCAACAAGCTTTGATTTTTAATCCGGTAGGATGTATCCTCCCCCAGATACCGGGCAGAAAGAATACCCGGCTCCTTGTTAAGATAATCTATCTCCAGACCCGAATCATCAGCCAGCACCGGGGTGCCCGTTTCTTTCATCACCGTTTTTGCCTTTATGATGGCATTTTCCTCAAAAGTGGCACCGTCTTCCACAATATCCACATCCACTCCGGCCTCCTTCATAGACACGATCTCGTAATCCAAATCTCCGAGAATCTGTCGAATTTCCTTCATTTTATCTTCATTTCCCGTCGCAAAAATCAATCGTTTCTTCATGCTTTCTCCTCCGTCTGCCCGTCCCTTTTCCTTCTCGGCGGCTTCGGTCCCATGAACTGATAAAAGTTTGTTTTCATCATGCCATTGTAAATTTTCCGTTTTTTATCTGCCTTTTTTCCAATGTATTTTTCCGTGTTCTCATAGGAAGAAATCACATATTCTGACCAGCTGTCCAGCCGTGCAAAAGCTTCCCCCATATCCCGGTACAGCATCGGCAAATCTTCCTTTTCCTCCATCCGTTCTCCATAAGGTGGATTGGTGATGACAAAACCGAACTTCTTCGGATGTCTCAGCTTATGCACCGGTCTTTGTTGAAAATGTATCAAATGTTCCACGCCGGCTCTTCCCGCATTTTCTCTGGCAACCTTCACGATAGCCGGGTCAATATCATATCCCTGGATATCCATCTCCACAGATCTGTCCACCTGTGCCTCCGCCTCCTCAAAGACTTCTCTCCACAGTTTTGCCGGAAGCAGATGATTCCACTGCTGTCCCTGGAAAGTACGGCACATTCCGGGGGCAATGCCCGCACCAATCATGGCCGCCTCGATGCAGAAGGTACCGCTGCCACAAAACGGATCTACCAAAACCCTGTCTCTGCGCCATGGCGTCAACATGATGAGGGCAGCCGCCAGCGTCTCCTCGATGGGCGCCTTGCTGACTTTCTTGCGGTATCCTCTTTTATGAAGGCTTTCGCCTGACACATCCAAGGTCACCGTCACCATATCTTTATAGATGAAAATGCGAACCGGATAATCATCGCCGTCCTCCGGAAACCAGCTTACCCGATAATGTTTCTTCATTCGCTCCACCATGGCCTTCTTGACGATAGACTGGATATCCGAAGTGCTAAACAAAGCACTCTTGATTGAGGTAGCCTTCGTCACCCAGAATCGGGCATCCACAGGCAAATACTCCTCCCAGGCGATGTCCTTCACTCCCTGAAACAATTCCTCAAAAGTCACGGCACGAAACTCCGCCATCTTCCACAAAATCCTCTGAGGAGTGCGCAAAAATATATTTCCTCTCACCGCAGCGTCTTTCCCTCCGGCAAAGGTCACCTTGCCATCTTCCACCCGGACAATCTCATAGCCCAGATTCATAATCTCTCTTTTACAGACAGCCTCCAGACCAAAATGACACGGTGCAATAAACTCAAATTTATCCTTCATTTTCCCTCCATCTATAGTATACCACTGTTTTCTCATAGAGTGATAGTTCTGTTTTTTGACACTCCCCACAGCGAAAGCAGGGGGATTTACGACACATTAGATAATAACCATTCTACTGATTCCACAGGAATGTGTCAACCGATTCCTCCCTCTTTTCCGGCAGATTCCGTCCTGTTCCCCGCTGAAAGCGGTCACAAGAAAATGATAACAAACTATCCAAAAACACTTTAAGAGGCGGCCTGCTGTCTCCAGCGGGCCGCCCCTGCTATGTTGCTTTATTTAACCCATATCGTTTTATTTAACCTGTGCCACTTTGATTCCGGTCTTTTTGCTGAAAAGCTTTTTGTAAACCTTCCGTTTCTGCTTCGGCACTTTGATCACCGCTTTTTTGCCAAGGCCCGCAAATGCCTTCGCTCCCACCTTCTTTATGCTCTTTGACTTCACAGTGATGGTCTTTATGTTCTTGCATCCACTGAAGGCTTTTTTACCGATGGTTTTTACGTTGGCGCCAATGATAACTTTCTTCAGTTTCTTCTGTCCCTTAAAGGCATTGTTCGCCACCGATGTTACCTTGCAGGCCACTCCGTTCACGTTGATAGTGGCGGGAATAGCGACCACTTTTCCGTTTTTCTTCACCGGTTTCTGGTAAGTTACTGTGTAACTGTCCCCACCGTCTTCGCTGACTTTATAGAAAGCTTCGGACGATGCATCCTTCACCATCTGGCCGATTGTAACAGGGCTGACCGCCGGAACCGTGTCCGCCTTCTTTGCCTCAGTAGCCACGGACGGTTCCGAAGGCTTCGCCTCCTCTTTTTTATCCGTCGTCGGCTGAATGACTGGTTTGTCCGGTTTCGTCTCCTCTGTGTTTTCTGTAGTAGGAAGGGTATCCGGCTTATCCGGTTTCGTTTCCTCTGTACTCTCCGTCGTTGACGGGGTGTCTGATTTACCGTCATCTTTTTTCGCCAAAGTAAACTGTACCGGTTCTTTATATCCCACATCATAATCATAAGTCACCTCGTCAGCAGTAAAGGTGAGGAGCGTTCCTTCTACCATTCCTCCTGACCAGTTGCCGGCTTTACTGATATCAAATCCTGCTGGCAAGGACGAAAGGTCAAAGGTGTTGGTGGAAGATACGGTTATCAGGCACCGGTTACCAGAACAGTACAAAGACTCCAATGCCGTGTTCTTACTCACATCCAAGCTGCTTAGCTGATTCTCTCCACAACTTAACCACATCAATGTCGTGTTTTGGCCCACATCCAGGCTGCTCAACTGATTATCATAGCAATACAACTCCTTCAATGACATACAGCCGCTCACATCCAGGCTACTTAGCTGATTATTATAACAACTCAACCACGTCAGTGCCTCATTCTTACTCACATCCAGGCTACTTAACTGATTATCTTCACAACTCAACCACGTCAGTGCCTCATTCTTGCTCACATCCAGGCTGCTCAGCTGATTACTATAACAATGCAAACTCGTCAACGCCGTATTTTTACTCACATCCAAACTTCTTAGCCGATTACCAGAACAATGCAAACTCGTCAACGTCGTATTTTTACTCACATCCAAGCTACTCAGCTGATTATTATAACAACTCAACGACTCCAATGCCTCATTCTTACTCACATCCAGGCTGCTTAGCTGATTATTTTCACAAAACAACCACTTCAATGCCGTAAAATATTCTATCCCTTGCAAGTTCTTAATAGTTATTTCTTTTGGATCCTCGAACAACAATGACACATCAATAGAAGTCACATTTGCTATTTCATTTTCTGTCAACTCTCCATTCTTATCTGTGTCACAATTTTCCTCCACATAGCTCCGGAAATTTGCATCAGGGAAATTATCCTCATTGATTGATACTGTACTCTCCGTCGTCGGAGGCGTGTCTGATTCACCGCTGTCTTTTTTCGTTAAAGTAAACTGTTCAGTTTTATATCCTGTATCATAATATCCTGTATCATAGTAATAAGTAACTTTATCCTCTTTAAAGGTGAGAATAGTTCCCTCTACCGTTCCTCCTGTCCAATTGCTGGCTTTTTTGATATCGAATCCTGATGGAAGCTTTGATAAATCAAAGGTGTTGTCAGCAGATACGCTTACCGGGCATTGATTTCCTCCACAAGACAATCTCTTCAATTTCGGATTGTTACTCACATCCAGGCTTGTCAGCTGATTTCCTCCACAATACAAATACTCCAATAACGTGTTCTTACTCACATCCATGCTGCTTAGCTGATTATTATAACAACTCAACGACCCCAATGCCTCATTCTTACTCACATCCAGGCTGCTTAGCTGATTTCCTTCACAAGACAATTCCTTCAATGCCGTATTCTGGCTCACATCCAGACTGCCTAGACAATTGCTACTACAATACAACTCCTTCAATGCCGTGCAGCTACTCACATCCAGACTGCTCAGTTGATTACTATTACAATTCAACTCTTCCAATTTCGTATGTTTGCTCACGTCCAAACTGCTCAATCGATTATACATACATAACAAGGATTTCAATAACGTACAGCCACTTACATCCAGGTTGTTAAGTTCATTTCCAGTACAATTTAACTTCCACAGTGCCGGTTTTTGACTCACATCCAAGCTGGATAGCTTATTATAACAACAAGTTAAGGATCTCAATAATGTACAGCCACTCATGTCCAAGCTGCTTAGCTGATTCTCACCACAATTCAGCTTCACCAAAGCCGTGTTTTTACTCATATCCAGACTGCTCAACATATTTCCTTCACAAGACAAAGAATCCAGTCCCGTAAAATATTCTATCCCCTTCAAATTCTGAATTTGTCTTTCTGACACATCCATAGATGTTACGTCTGCGAGTTCATCCTCTGACAGTGTTCCATTCCCGTCTGCATCACAATTTATCTTTACATGATTCCGAAAGTTTTCATCTGGGAAAGTTGCTTCATCAATAGCGATACCTGGTTTTATTTCCTCCGTGTCATCTAATGATGGAGGCGTATCGGGCCTCGCTTCTTCTATATAATTATTTGACACTAACGTAAAGATTACGTTATATCCTTTTCCTACACGATATTTATAAGAAACTTGATTAGCAGCAAATTTGAGAATCGTACCATCTATCGTTCCTCCTGACCAGTTGCTGGCTTTGCTGATATTGAATCCCAATGGCTCCAAAGACGAAAGATCAAAGGCGTTTTTGTTCGGTTCAACAGTTACCCAACGCTGATTTCCTTCGCAATCCAATTCCTTTAATTCCGTGCACCCACTCACATCCAGGCTTGTCAGTTGGTTTCCGCCACAACCCAATCTCTCCAATACAATGTTTTGGCTCACATCCAGGCTTGTCAGCTGATTTCCTCCACAATACAATCTCTCCAATTTCGGATTGTTGCTCACATCCAGGCTTGTCAGCTGATTTCCTCCACAAACTAAATACTTCAATTTCGGACTGTTGCTCACATCCAGACTACCCAGTTCATTGTCATTGCACCAAAAAGACTCCAATAAAGGATTGTTCCCCACATCCAAGCTGTTCAAATGATTGTCACTGCACCAAAATTCTACCAGCGCCGTGCAATCACTCACATCCAGGCTTGTCAGCTGATTCATTTCACACCTCAACTCTTTCAATGCCACACAACCACTCAAATTCAGGCTGCTTAATACACGATTAATATAACACCACAAAGACTCCAGTAACGGATTGTTACTCACATCCAGGCTTGTCAGATTGTTGCTATTACAATTTAAAAACTTTAATTTGGGATTTTTGCTTACATCCAGGCTTGTCAGGTGATTTGCTTGACAATTTAAATACTTTAATTCCGGATTTTTGCTCACATCCAGACTGCCCAGATTACACCATCCACAATCTAACTCTTCCAATGCAGTAAAAAATTCGATTCCTTTCAAAACCTGAATATTACTATTCCACGCCACACTAATCTCTTTTACATTTGCTATTTCATTTTCTGTCAATTCTCCATTCTTATCTGTGTCACAATTTTCCAGTACATAACTTCGGAAGAATGTATCGGGGAAGTTATAAGCATTAATTATTATTGCCCCCCCCCGCCGCTTTTACCGGCACTGTGCCGAAAGCAAACAGCAAAAGTAGGGCCAGGATTGACAGCATCCAGCCTTTGTTTTGTTTCCATGTGTTTCTCTGTTTCATTTTCCTTCCTCCTTTTGTTTTGCATAACCAGCACACCCGCAAGATTGGCATTGGGACTTCCTGCGGGACTTTCAGGATATGCTTTTGATTTCCGTTCCTTTTATTACGGATGCATTTATTATACTATATGCAACGTAAAATTGTAACAAAAAACACTTTAAAAGCCACATTCTTTTAGGACATTTTCTGTATAATCATAGTTGCTTCTTTCCAACGGGTACTCTGTCCGTATCTTTTTCACCAAAAAACATCATGCCTGTTCTTCCGCCGACATTGGTTTTTAAAGTTCTCCACAACATAATACACTTGAAATAGAAACATCATATATTTATTTGAGTAACCGTCATGGAGATGGGAAACATCATGTTGACTTTATTTATTATTCCTTCCATACCATCGTCCACAGTTCTTTTTCTTCCTTTTCCAGATAACCTCTGTATTCCCTCAGTCCTCCGGCCATGGAATGGACTTTTCGTCCGACCTTATCCATTTCTCTGGCTGCCAGCATACTGGAAGCCCCGGTATCACAGTAAAAATACAACTCCATTTCCTTCGGAAAAGAATGATTCCCTTCCAAAATCCTGTCCAGAGGCACATTTTCCGCCATTGGAAGATGACCGAGACGATACTCCTCCGGTGAACGCACATCAACTAAAATTCCCTGTTTATTCAAACATTTTTTTATGGCATCGACAGAAGAAATCAGTGAAATCATAGAATATCCCCTCCGTTGGCTTCATCCGGCTTCGAACAATCGCTTACTATATTATATGGAAAGCAATGCAAGATTTGCGTATGAATCTCAACATGCGCGCATCTTCCATCTGGAATAAAAAATCAACAGAATTATTTTTCTAAAAAAACTGCCGCTTCCATGAGATATGACTACCTACGGAAACGGCCACTTTATTTTTTCACATGATGATATACCTCAGAACATACGAAAAATCTCGAGATCTCTCGCATTTCAAAACAATATGGGAAGAAGAAAATCTTTTGGTCTGATGGTTACTTTGCCTGTAATATAGAAGAAGTATCATCAGCCACCATACAAAAATACATAGAATCTCAAGGATAAAAGGTCGGTTGCTCCTCTCACCATCCGAAGACAGTGAGGGGAGCAACCTAATTGAATTTATGAAAAATTTTATTATTTTTCTTTTTTTATTTACACCAGTTGGTGCTGGACGGGCCGTAATTTCTGGCCCCTTTATTCAAGCGGCAGGACGGGCCGTCCGGAATGTCACCGGACAATGATTGAAACTGATGCGACGAATCAGAATCCTCGGATTCATCGCTGTCTTTTTCTACATCAGAATACGGCCCGCTGTTATTTTGGGATTTATTTTCAGAGCGGCAGCCGGACCGTGATTTTGAATGGTTCTGGCTCTGGTTTTTGGACTGATTTTCCATGCGGCTGCTGCTCTGATGATTGTTGCTATTCTGGCTGTTATAACTCTGATTGGATGATTTCTGATTTCTGGACATAATAAGATCTCCTTCCTCATTTCTTATTGGTTCATGAATCAACAAGGAGAGTATGCCCTGAATGTTAAAAATTATTCTACTACTATTTTTTTGAATTTTTTCTTTCCACGTTTCAAAATCCGACCTTCTCCCCGGAAATCCTCCATCGTGTAGGAAGCTTTCACATCCGTGATTTTTTCTCCATCCATGGTAACACCGCCCTGGGTCACGTTTCTTCTTGCCTCAGAACGTGTTGCCGCCAACTCTGCTTTGACGAGAAGTCCTAAAATGTCGATGCTCCCGTCCTGAAAATCTTCTGCGGCAAGCTGACATTCCGGCATATCTGCCGCAGCGCCCTGGCCAAATAGCGCTCTTGCCCCGTTTTGCGCCTTCACCGCTTCTTCTTCCCCGTGAACCAGCTTAGTCAGCTCAAAGGCAAGAATCTCTTTTGCCTGGTTTAACTGGCTTCCCTCCCAGGATGCCATGGCGTCGATTTCCTCTAACGGAAGGAACGTCAGCATACGGATACACTTCATCACATCGTCATCGCTGACATTTCTCCAATACTGGTAAAAATCAAACGGAGAGGTTTTATTCGGATCCAGCCACACAGCGCCGGACTGAGTTTTTCCCATTTTTTTCCCTTCGGAATTAAGCAACAGGGTGATGGTCATGGCATGGGCATCTTTTCCCAGCTTCCGACGAATCAGCTCTGTACCACCCAGCATATTGCTCCACTGGTCATTTCCGCCAAACTGCATATTACAGCCGTATTTCTGGTATAATGCGTAAAAATCGTAGCTCTGCATAATCATGTAGTTGAATTCCAGGAAAGAGAGACCTTTTTCCATTCGTTGTTTGTAACATTCAGCTCGAAGCATATTGTTGACGGAGAAGCAGGCGCCCACCTCACGAAGCACATCCACATAGTTTAAGTCCAGCAGCCAGTCTGCATTATTGACCAGCAGCGCTTTATCATCAGAAAAATCAATGAAGCGGCTCATCTGTTTTTTGAAACACTCTACGTTATGGTTAATGGTCTCCTTCGTCATCATCTGACGCATATCTGTCCTGCCGGACGGGTCTCCAATCATGGCCGTTCCGCCTCCGATTAGGGCGATTGGCTTATTGCCTGCCATCTGCAGACGCTTCATGAGGCAAAGCGCCATGAAATGCCCTACATGAAGGCTGTCCGCCGTAGGGTCAAAACCGATATAGAACACGGCTTTTCCTTCATTTACCATCTTCTTAATTTCTTCTTCGTTGGTCACCTGAGCAATCAGCCCACGGGCCACTAATTCATCATATACTGTCATTGTTTTTATCTCCTTTGCTGATTTTGCTTTGATTTCTCCATTTATTCGCATTTCCGCACTCTGTGCTTCATGCTCATTTGTGGGGGCGTCGCTAATGCTCCCCGCTTCGACATGCTTACATGTCTCTGCGGTTTCGCATTGCGACTGCCTGATATAAAAAATCCTCGCCCTGTAAAAGGGCGAGGAGTCGTCGCGGTACCACCTTTTTTACAGAAAAAGATTATTCTTTTTCTGTTTCTCTTTCGCACATCGGTGTGCTGACAGATAACGGCTGTCTGCCGCCGCAGCCTACTAATCCAAAAATATCCTGGCGTTCGGTGCGGAACTCGGGAATGTATTCGTTCTGTATGCTTTCCTTGGCCTTTCACCACCCGGCCTCTCTCTGCAAGTCCGCAAACAGACTACTTTTTTCCGTCAACGTCATTTTCTCTGTAAATCTATCCATCCCCAACGGGAATGGCCTTCTATACTCAATACGGACTTTATTCTATAAAAAAACCAACGATTTGTCAATCATAAATTTAACTACAACTATTCAGCCATTTAACTACAACTATTCAGCCATGCGCCTGCTAATCGTCCGCATCCGACCCAAGCTTGCTTGCAAAGGAGGCGGCTATTATTAATATTATCCTTTTAGTTCATAATAAAAAATATACTGCTGCATCACCCCTCGAAAGGCCCGGTATCTTCGGTTGGGAAAACCTCTTTTATAATGCCGCTCCATGGCCTGTCTGATATGGGTATCCACAGGGAAGGCCTGCAGATGGTGCAGGGCAAATAAACAGATACATTCTGCTACTTTCTCCCCCACTCCGAACAGCTTTGTCAGTTCTTCCTTTGCTTTTTTGTAAGGCATAGAGTACATATTTTCAAGGGAAAACTCGCCCGACACCACGCTTTGGGCGGCTCGCACTACATACTTGCTGCGGTAGCCCAGATTACATTCTTTTAATGCGTCCTCCGGCAGCTCCCACAGCGCTTCCGGCTGCGGGAAGGCATAATATGACGTCCCGTCTGACAGCTCTTTTTTCTCTCCATATGCCCTGCAAATGTTCTCAATACATTTTCGGATACGCACAATATTATTCTGCTGAGAAATCAAAAAGGAAACGATCATCTCCCACAAATCCTGATGCAAAATCCGTATCCCTCCCCCAAAGGAAATGGCCTGCACCAGGTAGGCGTCGTTGGGATTGGCCTGCCCCTTAAAATAGGCATAGTCCGTCTCCAGGTCAAAATAATGCTTCCAAAAACTTTCAAACTCTTCTTCGCTGCAATCAAAGCGGCACAATGTCTCTTTCTGCCACACCTTGACATGCCGGTCCCCAGCAATCACTTTGTATCTATTCTCTTCCACCTTCTCCATGCGGAAGCATTGTCCCGAATCACAAATCTGCTCTACAGAAAAATCTGCATACGTTCTTTCTACCATGGTACTTCCTCCCTGTCCTGGCAAAATTCTGCCTTCTTTCCAAAAAGTGTACCATGAAACCCTGCCAGACACAACCGATGATAAGGGGGCATACTATAAGACACCAAACGCTCTATTCCAATCCCATCTCTGCTCTTTTTTCTCGATTACTCTTTTTATGACTCTGCCTCAACGGCTCGTTTCAGCCAATCCTTTCCATGAACAAATCTCGCAATAATCATTGCCAGGCCTGTATCTCCTGTCACATTTACGGCGGTTGCAGGCGCATCAGTAATCGTTCCAATCAAAACCATTACCGGAACAGATACGGTCGGGAAACCAAAAAATCAGCGGCACAACACAACAATACAGCATATTTAAAAACAGGTCTGCAATTGGCTGAAGGACTGACGAGCCTTCTCCCCAAAAAAATCCAACAACTCCCCCGATGACCATAGCTCCCAAAAGTATAATAGATGGCTTATATGCATTCCATATATTTTTCATACCGAATTCCCCTTATCATATCCTTCTCATTAATTCCATTTAACATGACGATTGAATGCTTCTTTCAACTGTTCAAATGCCTGCGCTACCACGGAACGCGGACATGCCAGATTAAAGCGCTCAAACTGTGCTGTTTCCGGCCCAAATATTTTTCCAGAGTCCAGCCATAATCTGGCTTCATCCACCATGATATGCTCTAACTCTTCATCCTTAAACCCATAGTTAGAAAAATCTATCCACACCAGATAGGTTCCTTCCGGCTCCACAAACACTGCCTCAGGGAAATTCTCTTTTACAAACTCTCTCACATACGCAATGTTCCCTGCAATGTAATCTAACATCTCATCTACCCAGAGGCCGCCTTTCGTATAGCAGGCCTGCACCGCAGTCATCCCCATAATATTTCCCTGACTATATCCGGCGCCGGCATTTGCATGGCGATATTTTTTCCTAAGATCCTCATTAGGAATGATGATATTTGCAGGCTGAAAACCGGCAACATTAAAGGTTTTGCTCGGGGAAGTATATAAAACTAAATTTTCTTTATAACGGTCGTCCAATGTCATGACACTTGTAAATTTGTAATCTTTATATACAAAATCACAATGAATTTCATCATCCATAATCACCACATTATGTTTCAGACAAATATCGCATAACTTCTCCAATTCTTCTTTTTTCCACACACGCCCCACCGGATTATGAGGATTGCACAAAATAAACACTTTTACATTGTTTTCCACAATTTTTTTCTCAAAGTCTTCAAAATCAATCGTATATTTGCCCTTCTCATAATGAAGCTGATTATTGACAAAGATCCGTCCGTTGTCCTCAATCACCTCGCGAAATGGATAATAGACAGGCTGCTGAATCAAAATAGAATCTCCCGGCTCTGTAAACGCATGAACCCCTGTCGCCAGTCCGTACACAATGCCACATCCCACCGTGACCGTCTCCGGTTCCACCTGATATCCGTGCCTTTCGGAAAACCATTGATTCAACGCATCAAAATACTCTTTTCCCGGATCGGTGTATCCAAAAATGCCGTGGTCTATCCTTTTATGAAACTCTTCCAAAATCTCCTGAGGAAGCGCAAAATCCATATCTGCCACCCACAATGGAAGCAAATCTACCCTCCCTTTTCTCTCCATTCCAAAATCATACTTCAGACTGCTCGTTCCGCGTCGATCAATTATTTGGTCAAAATCATACTTACCCATTCTTCTTCTCCTTTTGTGTTTTTTTGATAAAGTATTTTTCTCACACTTCATTTTTTTAGACAAATTTCGTTTTTTTGTTTAGTCACTAAACTATTTTATGTCCACATATTACCATCATTCTGTTATTTTGTCAATAATTATTATTTAATAATTAAACAATAATTGATAAATCTTCTTTTTTATTATTTTTCATTGCATCCATCCGAATGTGCCGTCGAGTCCCGATCTGCCTCCTTTTGGCTTCACAAAACACAGAAGCTTTCACACAAATACAAGATCAGGATGAGAAACAATTGATTTTAATATTTTATTCTTTACCGCTGTAAAAAAGATATTGTAGTTGTTGTATTTTCAAATTCATGGTATACTAAATTTTATAGTTTTTCTATCATTTTTAAATTTCCAGAGACGATTTTACGGGAAGGATTGAGAAAATCTATTGTTTTTCACCCAAAAGCGGAAGAACCTTCTGCCTTTGGCGTCCACCGCTATTTTTATTCTAATAAGTTAATTCAATCATTTACATTCCAATTAAAATATCGTTTTCATTCTTGCCAATGACAAGCCGAAAACGGGAAAGGAACATTTATGACAGAACATTCAGAAAATCAGGAAAATTTATTGATCAAACAGATTTCTGATATGCTTACCGCAAGGGAAGAATATCCGGAATCCAGTCAAAGTCTTTTAGAATCCGATTTTAATGATAGCTTTGTAAATCAGGTTTTTCAGACATTGAACAACCGCCATACCACGCTTTATCAATTTGTCATGAAATACAGTGACTATATCTACTCCGAACATAATTATGGAAACGAGCAATTTCTTACCATGGTAGAATCTCATACTCTCACTTACATCGAAGACCATCCCGGCATTACTGTTACCGAGTTATCTGCCTATTGGAAAAAGACGAAGGGATACATTTCTCAAATTGTGAGTAAACTAGAAAAAAAAGGGTTTATCTCCAAAGAAAAGGAAAATGGCAACGCAAAAAGTATTCACCTTTATATTACAGATTATGGATTGGAACTAAGCCACGCACATAAATTATATGATGTTTTGGACATCACAAAAACAATCAGTCAATTGCAAAAAGAATGTACCTACGCTGAGATTGACACGTTTTATAAGGTTCTTTTTATCTACTATCAAATTATCTGCAAGGATTTTGAAGATAACCAGGTTACCAAGCGTCAAAAAAAGAGACTGTCCAGAAAAAGACAGTCCAGAAAATGAGAACATATTGTATTGTCAACTACCCATCACCTAAAGGTAACGAGCTTGTAACTGCCCAGTCGTAATAATAGTTTAAGGCTCCGACCTTTCACCTCAATAGGTATTACTATCTAAAATGACGTTACATCATAGGGTGGTTGACAGCACCCTTTCCATTATTCCCTCTCAAACCATTCCCCATATTTCCCGAAGGACAGCTTTTTGCGGGCTGCCTTTTTTTCTTGCCATTAATGAAACCTCCAAACCGGTAATTCTATTTTACACCAGCTTGCTTTTCCTAAAAAACCGAACATAAGTTCTCTTAGAGTATAATTATCATTGGCAAAAAAGAAAAAAATAAAGGGAAGAGAT
>JAUNJG010000060.1 GCA_030533385.1 Eubacteriales bacterium
TATCTCAAAATTTATTTCAAAATTTGAAACAGCTTTTGTCGGAAAACTTCGTCGGTAAGATTTTCTTCCGTCTGAAGTTTTTTTATTTTTTCCTCCACACCCGGATTGGCCAAAACCCGGTAAAATGTGCTGAAAAGCATCGGCTTCTCCTTCAAAAGATCCGCCGAGATGGCAAACAGAAAGGCACAGCATACCTTGGTATCATCCCAGAGAACCGGCTTATCCATCCGCCCGATGACCAGCTTGGTGGCGTGAACGAGAGAAGGATTGCCATGAGGCATAGCAATGTGACAAAGACTGGTCGGAGAAATCTTCTCTCTTTCCATGACCGATTCCGGGTACTCTTCCTCCACGAAGCCTTCTTCTATCAATGGTCTCGTCATCTGCGTCAGCGCTCCCTCCATCGTCTTTTCATCAATGTGGAGAATCACCGCCTCCAAAAGATTAATCTCCAGCAGGTGATTTATCTGAATTTGCCGTATGTAGTCGGCAATCTTTCGTATTTCCTGTTCCGGCAACGCTATGGAAATATTGATGACCGGACAATCCGTCTGTAAAATGCGTTCCGTCGTCACGATACAGTCACAGTCCACATGGCTTTGCATGGCGAACTCTCGCAGAGAATACATACCCACAATCTCCACGTTGGATATCTTTCGCTCTATTTTGGAGCGGATAATCTTTGCCGCCGCCGCACCAAAGTGACAGACAATCACGATCTTCGTCTTCTCCATCTCATCTTTCATCCGCTCGATGGCCGCCTGAAAATGAATCGCAAGATAAACCAGATCATCCTCTTTCATCGAAAGCTGATAAATATCATAGATATAGTCTGCCGCAATGGCCGCCATCTCAAAACCGAAGGGGTACTGTCGCTTCATGGATTTTATCATGTAGAAATCTGATTCCACATCCATGCGATCCCCCCGCAACACCGTGGTATACAAATGTCCGGAAAGTCCCTGTACAAGTTCTTCATCCCCACGAAAATCAACCCGGAGCTTCTCGTAAATCTTCCTGAGAATCTCGCTGACCGGATGCTGCATCTTCTCATAAATCTGGTCCTGAAAGGCACTTTTCTGCTTTCTGAGAGAGAGCAACAGAATATAAAGATACTGCGTCTCTTCCTCGGAATCCGGCAGAGAAAGCTCCTGAATCATACGGCGAGTCCATGTGTAAAGGCCGTCGTACTCCGGCTCTTTTGATATCCCCCACCCTTCTATTCTGGGCTTTTCCGTATTGCTGCTGTCCGCATGCCGGGCTAAAAACAGCACATATAAATAAATCTGCTGCATGGATTCGTCGGTAAAGCGAAACCATTCCATCTTCTGTACCCGCTCCACCGCCTCCCAGGCCCGTCTCATCTGGCCGACTGTAAAGTAACCAAGAATCGGAAAATGAAGCTGATGAAACTGCCGAAGCGCCAGCTCATAATCTTCTCCAAACAAATATGGGAACATTATCTTTACAAATAACGCTCTTCTTTTATCCTGTGAGGCCGCATATCGAATCCCATAATGTCTCTGAGACTGGATGTCCTCGGGATATTTCTTCATGATGGCCGCCAGCTGCTTTTCTGCGTAAGACTTGCTCACCAGCAGCTTGTCCGCAATGTCCTGGATAATCAGAAAATTATCGTGCAGCACAAGCAACAGAAGAACCCTTCTCTCAAACTCCATCTCAAAACGAGGGATGCTCATTCGCATTATATCAGGAAACTTGTCATGGCCGTTCACTATCACCTGATTGCCGGAAAGAAACTGAATCGTGATCCCATACTCTTCCATCGTCTTTGACAACTCCTTGAGCTGGTTTTTCAATGTCTTTACAGACACTTCCAGGTAATCTGACATGGAAATCAAATCTACCGTCTCAGAATCCTTCAGGTATTCTATCATCTCCATATCCCGCTTTGTAAATTTCATGACAGAGTAATCCCTCCTCACTTAATAATGAATCTATCAAAAATTTTATTAAGATAAAACTCATTTTTTTTCATAATCCAAACAAAACATGTGCTTAACTTACAATTTTATTTCAACAGATTTACGAATCATTTTCAAGAGGAAAAAAATGTTATTTTCCATCAGTCTAACCACAATAGAATAGCTCCTCTCAAAAAGAGTTCTTTTTCGGACTGTCCCCCTTCAACACAAGCACCAGCACCGTCGACAGGGACACCCCGAGAAAAATACATAAAAAGTATAAAAAAATATGGTTCACAGCACCGAGAAGACCGACGATGGGACCTCCGTGAGGCGCTGCGACGGTGATGCCAAGCACCGCTGCCGCTGCCCCGGACACGGCAGAACCCGCCACGACGGACGGAACCACTCTCTTTGGATCCGCTGTGGCAAAGGGAATCGCTCCCTCGCTGATTCCGATCAGTCCCATGCATATCGTATAAATACCCGCCTTCTGCTCCTCCTCAGAAAATCTTTTTTTACCTAACATTGCCGCCGCGCCCATGGACAGCGGCGCCACCGCAATGGCGGAGGCCGCAATACCCATAATCTGAGGATTTCCCTCAGCGATGGATGCCACCCCGAAGAAAAATGCCACCTTATTGACAGGCCCTCCCATGTCCACCCCGATCATGGCTCCCAGCACGATCCCAAGCGGCACGGCCGTGGAAGGGCTGGCGGAAAGGCGCACCAGCAGTTGGTTCAATCCTTTCATCACAAAAGTTATCGGCTCCCCGAGCAGACACAGAAATAAAAAAGCCACCATGCTGACCCCCGCAATCGGAATGACGAATATAGGCATCATCGGACGCACCGATTTTGGCACCTTCCAGGAATTCATCCATGCGACGAGATGGCCGACCAGATAGCCGACCACAATGCACCCCAGAAAACCGGTTCCTTCTCCCGTTCCCAAGAGTGCGCCGTCCGTTGCGATCATCGCCCCAATCATGGCGGGTGCCAACGCCGCCCTGCCTGCGATGGCACAGGCAAAAAAACCTGCCAAAACAGGATACATCAATGCGAAAGCCATCTCGCCGATGCTGCGGATTTTGTCCCAAAATACCGGAGATACCGCCAAAAAGCCGGGGGAAGCACTTTCCCCCAGCGCCATGGAGACGGAAAGAAACATGCCGCCCACCACCACGAAAGGAATCATGTGAGACGCTCCGTTCATCAGCTGCCTTAAAAGTTCCGTCTCCGCTTCCGCACCACCTTTGCCGGCGGACTGCTTCTTTGTGTGGGAACCCTCCTCCGCCACCATAGCTTTCGCTTCTATCTCCTGAAATATTTTCGCCGTATTTTTCAAAACAGGCTTAATTGGCGTCTTGTACACCTTTTTCCCCCGAAATCGCTCCATACCATCAATGGCGGCGTCCGCCGCAATTATGACGTAGTCCGCCTCCCTGATGTCATTTTCGCTCAGTCTGTTCTCCGTTCCCTGGGAGCCTTGCGTCTCCACCTTGATTTCATGTCCCAGCTCAGGAGCCATCAGTTCCAGCCGCTCCGCCGCCATGTAGGTGTGGGCAATGCCGGTAGGACACTTCGTCACCCCAATTATCTTCAACCTTTATCTCCCCATTTCTTCCAGCATACAGGCATATAACTGGTTTTTATTTTTGCACTTTCTAAGCCGGTAAACAAACTCTCCATTCATCAATTTCCTTGCCAGAGCCGCAATCATCGGGAGATGACGGCTCTCCTCCATGGATTCCGGCGTCACCGCCACCATGACCAGATCCACCGGCTCTCCGTCTATGGCCCCCCACTCCACCGGGCAGGCGAAGCGGACAATGGCAAAAATAGGACTCATCAATCCTTCCACGATGGCATGAGGGATGGCAATCCCTCCTCCAAAGCCCGTGGAATCCATCAATTCCCTCTTCCAAAAGGACTCCATCAATTTCCCCGCACTGTCGCCATTTTGTTTTGCACAAAGACGGCTTATGATTTGAAGCGCCTCTTTTTTTTCCCCGCTTTCTACTTCTATGTTATCAAAAATTATCTCTTCTCTCACCAGCGAAACCAAGTCCTCACCTCCTGTTTTTTGTCTCGATTTTTCTGTCTTTTCTCACTGTACGTCAACTCAGCTTCCACTTTACTGTACCAAATATTTTTTTACAGTAAAACACTTGTTTTCTCTCCCGGAGGTGAGGGAATATGTGGTTTAACCTCTGATTTCAAGATTTCGCACTGCGAATAAAAAGAGAGAGACAAAAACAGAGGATATTTATGGAAAAAGGCGCCCGCCGCCAGGCAGACACCATCGAAACCGCCAACAGGCGGTACATTCATATAAGCCAAAACAGAAATTTTGTCATCCCAGCACAAGCTCTACGGCCAACACGGCAAGACAGGCTCCCGATGCCACCACAATGAGGCTTTTTTTATAGAAGGCCAGTATGATGGCTGTCAGACATCCCGCCCCCGCCGACAGTTTGCTTCCCGTGGCGTAAAAGATGGCCGGAAAAGTCATGGCCGCCAACACCGTGTAGGGGATATAATATAAAAAGGAATTGATAAACTGATTCTCTATCTTTTTTTTCACCATGACAAGGGGAATGGCTCTAATCAGATAAGTCACGCCCGCCATGACAATCAGGTAAGGTAAAAATTCTGTGAATTTCATTTATGCATCCTCCTTCACCGGAAAAAGCACGGCTCCCGCCGCCGAGGCAGCCACCGCACAAAGAATGATGGCAAAACCGCCGGATATGGCGGAAAACACCGGGATATAATACAGACAGAAAGAAAGAATCACTGCCAGTACCACCACGGCAAATACGTTTTTATTCTCCGCTGATTTCGGCACAATAACTGCGATGAACATACCATAGAGAGCAACACCGAGCGCATTGGTCAGAATTTCCGGTAAGATATTTCCCAGAAACGCCCCCAAAAAAGTACCGGATGTCCAGCCTATAATCGGCAGAAGCATCAAACCGGCAAAATAACTTCTTTTCAGGCTCCCCTCGCTCTGGATGGCCGCAGCAAAGATTTCATCGGTAATTCCAAAGCTCAAAATCCAGCGCCAGATGCCGCGAAAACGCTCCTCTACTTTCTGGGAAAGTGCGATGGACATGAGCATATATCTGGCATTGATGACAAACTGAGTCACCGCCATCTCCAAAAGGCTTCCTGCCTGTGCGATCACTGTAAGTCCGGCAAACTGTCCGGCGGAGGTGAGGTTGGTCAAAGAGATGAGTGTGGCCTCCAGAGCGGTACATCCGCTGTCCACGGCAAGAATTCCAAAGGCAAAAGAAACGGCGAAGTAACCAAGGCAGATGGGAATTCCGTCCTTCAGTCCTCTTTTTAAACTCTCCCCCCTCATGCCTCGTCAATGGCCTTTCCAATGTCATTTCTTTTGTATTTATTCTCAAAGCTTACCCATTCGGTGGCCGCATAGGCATTCCGGCGGGCCTCCTTCAAATCAGCGCCTTTGGCCGTGACGCCCAGCACTCTGCCGCCGTTGGTCACAATTCCTTTTTCTGTCTGCCTGGTACCTGCATGGAAGCAGTAATAGCCTTCTTTTTCTTTGAAGTTTTCCAGACCGGAAATGACAAAGCCCTTTTCATAGGAGACCGGGTATCCCTCCGAGGCCAGCACCACGCAGACCGCAGCATTGTCTTCAAACTGTAAATCAACCTCCGACAGACGTCCATCAATACAAGCTTCCATCACCTCAAGAATGTCGTTCTTCATACGAGGCAGTACCACCTGCGCCTCCGGGTCGCCAAATCGGGCATTGTATTCAAGCACCTTCGGCCCATCCGCAGTGAGCATCAATCCGGTGAACAAAATGCCGGTAAACGGTCTTCCCTCTGCCGCCATGGCATCAATGGTAGGCTGATAAATATATTTCTCGCAAAACGCTTCCACCTCTTTCGTGTAAAAAGGACTTGGAGAAAAGGTTCCCATTCCCCCGGTATTTAAACCGGTATCGCCGTCACCAGCTCTCTTATGGTCCTGGGCGCTGGTCATGCATTTGATGGTCTTTCCGTCACAAAAGGCCAGCACAGAGACCTCCCGTCCGGTCATAAATTCTTCTATGACCATGCGATTTCCGGCATCGCCAAACTTTTTGTCTTCCATGATGGTCTTCACACCCGCCACCGCTTCCTCCATGGTGTTGCAGATGAGGACGCCCTTTCCCAGAGCCAGACCGTCCGCCTTCAGCACCACCGGGAATTTCACGGTTTCTAAATAGGCCAGCGCTTCTTCTTTGGAATCAAAATTTTCATAGGCAGCCGTCGGAATGTGATATTTTTTCATCAAGTCCTTGGAAAAAGTCTTGGAACCCTCGATGATAGCCGCATTTTTGCGAGGGCCGAACACCCGAAGTCCCTCGGCCTCAAAGGCGTCCACCACACCGCCCACCAGCGGGTCATCCATACCGATGATGGTCAAATCCACCTGATTTTCCTTGGCAAAAGTCACCAGCTTCTCAAACTCCATGGCGCCGATGTCCACGCACTCCGCATATTCGGCAATGCCTGCATTTCCCGGCGCACAATATATCTTTTCCGCCCTGCCGCTTTTTGCCACAGCCCAGGCGATGGCATGCTCCCTGCCGCCGCTTCCCACTATGAATACTTTCATGGTATCTCCTTCCTCATGATTCCTCTATGGTAACAGTCCTTCCTGAAACCGACACTTTTCCGTTGGCAATCAAGTCAATGGCCTTCGGCAGAATCTTCCACTCGGCTTCCTTCATAATTCTCTTTTGCAATGTCTCCGGGGTATCTCCCTGCTTTACTTCCACCGGCTTTTGCAGAAGAATCGGCCCGGTATCCGTTCCCTCATCCACAAAATGCACCGTGGCACCGGAGACCTTCACTCCTCTTGCCAGTGCTTTTTCATGGACATGCAGCCCGTAGCAGCCTTTTCCGCAAAAGGACGGAATCAAAGACGGATGAATGTTGATGATTCGATTTTCAAAAGCGTCAATGACACAGGGAGGTACCACCACCAGGTAACCTGCCAGTACCACCAGATCAACGTCTCTTTCCAGCAACGCTTTTAGCAATGCCTGATTAAATTCTTCTCTCGTATAAAAATCCTTCGGAGAAAGGAGCAACGCCTCCACTCCATAGTTCTTTGCTCTTTCCAGCGCATAGGCCTCCGCATGATTGCTGATCACCACGGAAATCTGCGCATTGGTAATCGTCCCTGCATCAAGAGCATCCATGATGGCCTGTAAATTGGTTCCTCCTCCGGATACAAGTACCGCCATTTTTAGCATAAGGTAACTCCCTTTTCTCCTTTTTCAATTTTTCCTACGATGTACGCTTTTTCTCCTGCCGCTTCCAAAGCTGCCACTGCTTTTTCCACATCCGCTGCATCCAGTGCCAGCATCATACCGATACCCATGTTGTAGGTGTTATACATCATTTCTTCCGCAATATCGCCTTCTTTTGCCAGGAGACGGAAAATGGCCGGCACTTCATAGCTGTCCTTTTTCACCACCGCCCTTGCTCCTTCCGGCAACATTCTCGGAATGTTTTCGTAGAATCCACCGCCGGTAATATGGCTGCAGCCTTTAATGACAACGCCGGCGTCTTTCACAGCCTTCAACGCCTTTACATAGATTTTAGTCGGGGTAATCAATGCCTCTCCCAAGGTCTTTCCCAATTCCTCTTTGTATTCATTCAGAGCTTCTTTTTCCATCGGGAATACCTTACGAACCAAAGAGTAGCCATTGCTGTGGATGCCGGAGGAGGCAATACCAACCAATACGTCTCCCGCCTTGATACCTTTTCCGGTAATCAAGTCCTTTTCATCCACAATCCCTACGGCAAAGCCTGCCAAATCGTATTCGTCCGCCGGATAAAATCCCGGCATCTCCGCCGTCTCCCCGCCGATCAGTGCCGCCTCGGACTGCTTGCAGCCTTCTGCCACACCGCTGACGATGGAAGCGATTTTTTCCGGAACATTTTTTCCGCAGGCAATATAATCCAAAAAGAACAGAGGCTCCCCGCCTGCGCAGGCAATATCGTTGACGCACATGGCCACGCAGTCAATACCCACAGTATCGTGCCTGTCCAAAAGAAAGGCCAGCTTTAATTTGGTTCCCACCCCGTCAGTACCGGATACAAGGGTAGGATTTTCCATTGTCATAAACTTTTTCAGAGAAAAAGCACCGGAAAATCCCCCCAGATTGGTCAACACTTCCGGACGCATGGTTTCCTGCACATACTTTTTCATCAATTCCACTGCCCGGTAACCTGCTTCGATATCTACGCCCGCATTCTTATAATCCATGACAGACTCCTTTCGTCTTTTCCATTCCTTATCTGTTTTGATTTACAAACAGTCCAGCCACAAAAGCGGCGTCCTGAGAAACTCATCTTCTGCCTTCCTGCGACAGCTTCCGTCTTGTGGCGGCAAAAGAAAACTGCGGCAAATTTTTATGACGCCACGGCAATCAGCCTCATATCTGCTTGATATACTCCCGATAGCCGATGGCATCCAGCTTCTCTGCTTTTTCCACCACCTGGTCTTTGAGTTTTTCCGAATATTCTTTCAGGCGGGCGAGCAATGCCTCGTCAGAGACGGCCAGTATTTTTGCCGCCAAAATCCCCGCATTGGCCGCCCCGTTAATAGCCACCGTGGCCACCGGTATCCCCGTCGGCATCTGCACGATAGAATATAGGGAATCCACCCCTCCCAAATCGGAGGTCTTCATCGGAACGCCGATGACCGGCATCGGGAAGATGGCCGCACACATTCCCGGCAGATGGGCCGCCTTTCCTGCTCCGGCAATCATCACCTTGTATCCTTTCTCTTCCGCAGATTTTGCGTAGGCAAAAAACTCTTCCGGCTCTCTGTGCGCCGAAATAATCGTCATTTCAAAGTCCACTCCAAGTTCTTCCAGCACTTCTGCCGCCTTGCTCATCACAGGCATATCAGAATCGCTTCCCATCACAATCCCTACTTTTGCCATTGTCCCTTTCCTTTCTACCTGATTTTATTTTTTCTTTCACGCAACGCCCCATGCTCACGCATACAGTGTTCTAAAGAGGCATGAAATGCGCCGCATCGGTACTATTTTATGAAAGCATTTTTTAAATCTTCTCTCATGTCCAGCACGGCCTGTCGGCTGGCATCGCCAAAATTTTCAGGCCCATACTTTTCTGATTTTTTGTAAGCACAGATAATGCCCCGGCTGGAATTTACGATGGCACCCAATCCATCTTCATTGAAAAACGGAGCCAAATCTTTTCCGGTTCCTCCCTGTGCGCCGTATCCCGGTACAAGAATGTAGTTTTTCGGCATCAATTTTCTTAAAACCGCCCCCATTTCCGGATAGGTAGCTCCCACTACGGCGCCCACATAGCTGTAATCGTCTCCCATGTGGTCGCAGCCCCACTCGGCTACCTTCTCCGCCACGATTTCATAGAGCGGCCTGCCGTCAATCTTCTTATCCTGAAACTCTCCGCTGGATGGGTTGGAAGTCTTGACAAGGATGAACATTCCCTTTTTCTCTTCTTTACACACCTTTAGAAACGGCTTGACACCGTCAGAGCCAAGGTATGGATTCACTGTGATAAAATCCTCCGTGAACGGCGAATATGTGTGAGTTCCGATGGTGACCCTTCCCACATGGCCGACGGCATAGGCTTCGGAGGTAGAGCCGATATCGCCCCGCTTGATATCTCCGATGATGACAAGTCCCTTGCTTTTTGCATAATCGCAGGTACGTTTGAAGGCCTTTAGACCTTCTATGCCAAACTGCTCATACATGGCAATCTGCGGTTTCACAGCCGGAATCAAATCAAAGGTCGCATCAATGATACCCTTGTTAAACTGCCAGATGGCCTCACCGGCCGCCTCCAGGGTCTCCCCGCAGGCGTCGCAGGCATCCCTAAAAATATGCTCCGGCACATAGTCAAGCATCGGATCCAGTCCGACCACAATAGGGGCGTCTTTTTCTTTAATATTTTTTATTAATTCCTGAATCATCGTATCCTCCACATATATGTTATTTTCCATATGATACCATATTTTACCAAAAAAGTATATGTCCAATCCCCGCACCACCGCCATATGATCACGCGGTCACTCTTCTCTCTCTTTTTTGAGTCGAACGGCGTTTTTTATCTCTGGTACGCTATCTTTCCATTGCAGATGGTGCAGCGCACCCTGCCGCAAAGCTGTGCGCCAAGAAACGGAGAGTTCCACGACTTGGAAGCGAAGCCCTCCACCGTATAAGCTTCGTCAGGGTGAAATATCACCACGTCCGCCGGTTTTCCCACAGAAATATCTCCGCAGTCAAAACCGTATAAGTTCGCCGGATTGACGGTCATCTTTTCCAAAAGCTTCATCAAGGACAGGTGTCCTCCCTTCACCAGAGTAGTAATTCCCAGAGAAAGGGCCGTCTCCAGACCGATGATACCGCTCGGCGCCTTGAGAAACTCTTGCTCTTTTTCCTTCATGGCATGAGGTGCATGGTCCGTGGCAATCATGTCAATGGTGCCGTCTGCCAGACCTTCTATGATTTTCTTCCTGTCCCACTCCGTCCGCACCGGCGGATTCATTTTGCACATCGTGCCAAACTCCGGCACGTTTTCCTCGGTCAGGGTAAAATGGTGGGGAGTTGCCTCGGCGTACACCTTCGCCCCCAGCGACTTGGCATACCGCACCAAATCTACGGAACGGCCGGAGGAAATGTGCTGGATATCCACTTTGGCTCCCGTTTCCAGCGCCAGCATCACATCTCTTGCCACCATCACATCCTCGGAGATGGCGGGAGCTCCGCCAATTCCCATCTCTTTGCTGATGGCCCCCTCATTGATTCCGTTGACCTGATTTAAAGACGGATCTTCCTCATGGAAGCTGATGGGCAAATCTACCTTCGCCGCCATCTCCATGGCTTTTTTGATAAAACCGGCATCCGTCAGAGGCAGTCCGTCATCGGTAAAGCCACAGGCTCCGTGCCGGGCCATCTCCTCAAAATCTACCAATTCTTTTCCTCGAAACCCAACAGAAACTGCCGACACCTGTCTGACATGGATTGGCAATTCTCTGGCTCTTTCCAAAATATCATCAAGCACTTCCACCGAATCCACGATCGGGCTTGTGTTGGCCATACAAACCACCGTGGTATAGCCGCCTGCCGCTGCCGCCGCACTTCCCGTCACCAAATCTTCCTTATAGGTAAGTCCCGGATCACGAAAATGCACATGGACATCCACAAGCCCCGGCGCAACCACACACCCGGCAGCATCTAAAATCTGATCCGGCTCTCCAAATCCTTTCTGCTCTCCAAATCCCGCAATCCTGCCGTCTCGAATCCACACGTCCGTCACCGCATCCATGCCGTCGGCAGGATTCATCACCCTGCCATTTTTTATCAAAATCATTCGGTCTCTCCTTTCTCCTCCTTTTCCACAATCCCGGAAAGGCCGGTCTCCCCGCCTCCGCTTCGGAATGGAGCGTTTAATTCCAGAGTGCCGTCCAACACAAACCGTCCATCCAGAATAATCGGAATCTCCACCCTTTCTTTGTTCACCGCCACGATGCGCCCAAGGGCTTCATAGGGGATGGTAATGTCCGTGTGGCAGTTAAAATACGCCTTTTTCGGATTTTCCTTCCTCACGATAGAACATTCGTTGTCTCTAGCTATGATTTCCTTCCCGTCCGGGTTATACACCTTCACGTCCTCTGAGTAAGAATAGCAGGTATCTCCCAGAGCAATGTGCGGCCCCATCTTCTCCGCAATCAAGATGGGCAGCTTCGCCATGATGCCATACTTGGCAGCCATCACATAGGCCGTCGTGTTCGTCCCGATGGCAAACTCTCCCATGGGAAGCGTCTCCCTGTGAAACAGCAAATTCTCCCGGATAAATTTCTTTCCTTCTTCTTCGTCCTCAAAATTGTCACAGGAATACTCCGTCACCATCCCGTCTTTAAATTGAAGTCGGAGATTTTTATAATGCAGGCCATTCAGACATACTTCGTTGACATGGAGCAGTCCGTCCGTCCCCGCCAGCCTCGGGGTCGTAAATACCTCTCCCACCGGAATATTCACGTCGGCAAGACAGTTTTCAAATTTGGTCTGCGTCTCCGGATCGTCAAGTTCCGTCAGGGAGATGGATAAATTGGTCATATTCCTTCCCCGACCCATGATTCTTACACATTCCGCCTGGTCAAGCACCTGAATCATCGCCTGCTGAATGTCCTTGTATTTCTTTTTATCCAGAGTGTTGACTTTTCGGACCTCCTCAAAAATCTCCTCAAACGCTTCCCCGATGGAAGGCAGCGGATAGGCGATGATGGTAAAACTGCGCTCCTCCTGCCTGATAAACTCGTTGATCAGTCCGTTGGATTCCGCCGAAAATTCTGTGAGAAGATTTTGCTGTCTCTCGCTCAGACGGTACGCCTGCTCCTTGCTCTCCGGCTCGAAAGGTGTCTCTCCAAACACCTCAAAGCAGGCAGGCCCGGCAAAGCCCTCCGCCTCCTGAGCATATTCTTCGTAAACCTTCCTCATGCAGCTTAATTTGCGGTCTATCATTCTTTTGTCCAGGTACACCGCCTCGTCAAATCGGTGATCATATTCAAACTGTTCATTCGGGCTGGATGACAGATACCCTACCTTCAGCCCCCGCCTCTTATTCAGCGTGTTGACCGCCGCCCGGTACATCACCGGCTCCAGCCCCATCTGCCTGAACTGAAGAACGGCCGCCCGAATCACCCTCTCAAATCCGAGATGATAGCGGATATTCACCGTTTTCTTTGTGGACAAATCCACATTTTTTAATACAAAACCTTCCCGGTATCCATCGGTGTATGTAAATGCAATTTCGTCAATCTCCTCCTGAGGCAGACTTCCGAGATATTCCGCCATTTTAAGTTCATTGTCGCTCACATACTCCCCGTAGGCATAAAGATAGCGAGGGTCCGTCAAATCTGCCTCCATGACAATAGAAGAAGCAAAATCCAGAGAAGGATCCAGCATTTCCCGCACACGCCATCCCACCCACAAATCTGCATAATCATAGAGGAACCAGTATATCGTATCCTTAATTTGCCGATAGCTGACTTCCTCGCTTTCAAACATACAGTATATTTCTATGAATAATTCATTCAGAATCGTAATTTTCTCTAGGTTCTGCTCAAAAATAAATACTCTCTGGGAGCGAAGCTCCGTGTACAAAAAGCTGAGAATCCGTCCATATTCCTCCCCCAGCATTTCCACGGCGTAAGCCGGATTTGCAAAAGAACTGCCATAATTTTCCGGCATAATATCTTTATAAAAATGCCGGTTTTCCTGTTGCAGTTCCTCCAGAGTACACTGTTTCAAAATGTCTCTTTCCACGGCAGCATACACGGCACAGCAATGCTCTAAAAAAATCGCTGTTTTTTGAAAGTACCCTGCCAGTGCCTCCCCGACAACCTCGCTTTTCCCGGAGGCAATCTCCCGAATCCGCTCCGTCGTCAGCAGATATCTCTCTCTGACCGCACGATTGCTCTCCTTCAATAAGTTCCTGTAATCCATAAGTTATCCGTCCTCTCTGTATAGTTCCGCCGGCAGATCTTCCATGGGAGCATCTGCCCTGTTTCATACTGCCACCTTCTTTATCATAAAACATCATAAAACCATCCATCTCGTCATCCCGGACTTTAAATCAAACTTCCGGCCGACCGTCATACACCTGCCGGCCTTTCCGCATCCGGGCCTGGGCGACATCCGCCCCGAGATGCACGGCAACGTCATTACGCTATATCATGACAAAGGTAATTCCTAAGAATATCACGACGATATTCAGACAAATTCCCGAAATTTTAAATCGCTGATTCGTCTTGATATCGTCGTAACTGAGCACGCCCCAAAACACGCCAAAGAATGCCAAAAGCACAAGCAGACAGCCTGCCAGGCCTCCGGCAATTCCCATTTTGCCCCGGCTGAAAATGGAGATGAGCATCAGGATGAGAAATCCCAAAAGCTCTGCAATGCCCATGATGAAGGTAATCACCGCATTTTTGGAAATCTTTTTTTCTGAAAAAGATAAAACATTTTTGCTGTTCATTCTTTCTCCTTCTTTTTTTCTGTCTTCCCTTTTCTCCGACCCACATATCGAAAAAATTTCAAAGCTGCACAATAACAGACCCAGCCAATCATTCCTCCCAGAGTATTCATCATCAAATCGTCTACGTCGAAGACTCCGACTTTCGTAATCAGCTGCAATGTTTCTATGCACAAAGTACATAAAAAAGTATATCGTAAAATCAGGAAGCCGCCGGTCTTCTTCGTTCTCCAAAGAGGAACCAGCACTCCGATCGGAAAAAATACAAAAAGATTCCCAATCAAGTTCAATACAAAGGCCTCTGTACTGACATACTCCCGATACACAATAAACTGCCGAATCTCCTCAAAGGGCATCAGATTGTATCGGTATGTGCTGTAGCCTTCTGTCCGTCCAAGCCGGTCGCTGAATAATACAAAGTACAAGACAATGCATCCGTACACTATCAGGAGAACCAAGCTAAAAGCGCCTATTTTTTCCCTGACTTCCTTTTTCAATCTGTTCTCTTTCCTTCCATTCCCCTGCTCTCTTTCTCCTCCTTAATCATAAGGAAGATCCTGTCAAATCATAATGTGCTTCTTTGCCGCAAGCGCTCTTGCCCCGTTCACGATGGCGAGCACTCCAAGGGTCACGCCCCCCGCAATGCACAAAACACCTACGACAATCCCGGAAACGCCAATGCTTCCCATGGTTTTAAACACTTTTTCATTCATTTCCAATCCATCCTCTCTATTTTACGCCGTACTGCTCATAATAAGCGTCAATGGCCGCCTTTATCTCATCATTAATTATGATTTCCCCCTTGTAAGGCTTATTATACAAATGTTCTACCACTTCTTCCATCGTCACAATGGCCGCCGTCTGAAAACCGTAATTCTCATGAATCTCCTCCAGGGCACTTTTTTCTCCCTGTCCTCTCTCCATGCGGTCCACGGAGACAACCAGTCCGATGACGTCCACGTCCCCCTGGGCTTTGACAATCGGCAAGGTCTCCTTTATGGAGGTTCCCGCCGTGGTCACATCCTCAATAATCACAACCTTGTCTCCATCCTGAATCGGACTGCCCAGCAAAATCCCCGTATCTCCATGGTCTTTGATTTCTTTTCGGTTACTGCAATAGCCGACATCCTTCCCAAACTTATCAGACAGCGCCACGGAAGTAGTCACGCTCAACGGAATCCCCTTGTAGGCAGGCCCAAATAAAATATCAAAATCCATGCCAAAATGATCATGAATGGCCTGGGCATAGTATTCTCCCAATCTTTTCAACTGAGAGCCGGTACGATAAAATCCTGTATTTACAAAAAATGGTGTCTTTCTACCACTCTTGGTCACGAAATCACCAAACTTTAATACGCTGCAATCAATCATAAACTCAATAAACTCTTTTTTATATTGCTCCATCGTCTAAAACCTCCGTCATATCAGGCTGTTATTTTGTTTCTTTCATGAATTCGTATTGATTCTACCATACCTCCCTCAGTTTTTCAATTCAGTTTAAGTCTCAGTTTGTGTCAAGTAAACGTTGGCAACTTTTCTTTTGTTTTTCTTTCAAATGTT
>JAUNJG010000061.1 GCA_030533385.1 Eubacteriales bacterium
CAGTGGGTCAAGGATAACCAGCCAATGCTTTACTCGGAAGTTGCTCACATTCTCCTTCCGAAAGATTATCTGCGCTACCGTTTCACCGGAGAATATGCCACAGAAGTGTCAGATGCTTCCGCCACGCAGATTTTGGACGTTCCAAACCGCCGATGGTCGGATGAGATTATGGACGCTATGGATTTGTCAGAATCTATGCTGGGAAAGGTGTATGAATCTCAGGAAATCACCGGATATCTTCTCCCTGAGGTCGCCGAAGCGATGGGACTGACCACAAAGGTCGCAGTCGTCGGCGGCGCCAGTGACAATGCCGCCGCCGGAGTCGGAACCGGAATCGTCGCTCCCGGACGGGCTATGACCACCATAGGAACTTCCGGCACGGTGTTTGCCTTCTCAGAAAAACCGGTGATTGACCAGAATCAGTCCGTGTATACCTTCTGTATGCCTGTGCCAAACGCATGGCATTTTATGGGAAGCGTCAATTCCTGCGGCGCCTCTCTTAAATGGTGGAGAAACAACTTCTATCCTGATGATTTAGAATACGAGCAGATCAACAAGGACGCCGTCGCTTCCAACATCGGCGCCAACCGTCTGATTTATCTTCCGTATCTGAACGGGGAGCAATCTCCTCATTTCAATCTGACCTGCCGTGGATCCTTTGTGGGACTGGCGGCGATACATACAAAAGCCGACATGACCCGCGCCGTGATGGAGGGAGCCACCTATGCGCTCCGGGATATCATGAGCGGAATTCAGGCAACGGGCATCCGGCCGGAAAACGTGCGGATGTGCGGCGGAGGCTCCAAAAGCCCGTTTTGGAGACAGCTCCTCGCAGACATTTATAATCTTCCGGTGTGCCTGCCTGACATGAACTCGGAAAACAGCGCAGCCCTGGGTGCGGCCATTCTCGCCGCCGTCGGATGTGGATCTTATGGAAGCGTCGTGGAAGCCTGCGACAGCATTATTAAAATGCGGGACGAGGTTTACACGCCTGACCCGGAATTCGCTGAATTTTATGATAAGGTATACAAAGAATTTGACGCTTTGTATCCAAAGTTAAAAGATAATTTCAAATCTATTTTGGAACTGTAATTGGCGCGAGGGACACTTATAAGGGGGTCTTTCTTACGATTTCCTTCGCCGTGATTTCATCAATATACAAACTGTCCACCAGCCCGCCCGTCAGGGCGGCTGTGATCACCTCCGTCTTCTCTGTTCCGACGGCGATGACCAGTTTGTTCGGAATCCGGCGAATGGTCTCCAGGGAAGCTCCCACCACCCTCGAATCAATTTCTTTGTCAAACGCATCTCCCTCTTTGTTCAAAAAATGGGAACAGCAGTCTCCCACTGCCCCTCTCTTTCGGAATTCTCCGTAATCTTTCTCGTTGATGACACCCATCTCATATAAGACAGAAGGGCGCTCCAGGTTTCCCACGGAAAACACGGCGGTCTGACAGGTCTGCGCCATGGACAAAATATGTTTGATCTGAGAATCTTTCTTTAGTGCTTCCGCAATAAAAGGCTGATCTACCATGGCTGGCGCCGGAATCTGATAGCCGGTACCCCCGACACATTCCGTAAACTTTTTCAGAATGTCCAAGGCGCCGGACTCATAGATGGCTCTGGAAAACCCGCCCGTAAGCTGAATGACGGATATCCCTCTTCTTTTGATTCTCGGAAGCTGTTTCGCAAGCACCGCCATGGTATGTCCCCAAGCCACTCCCAAAATGCTGTCGTTTTTTAAATATCTTGGCAAATCATCTGCCAGCGCCGCACAGACGTCCTGTAGCAAAATCTGCTTATTTCCCACCATGTCCGGAACGATCACCGCCCTCTTGATGGGGAATCTGGCAATCAGTTCCGACTCTAACGTGCTATTACTCAGTATGGAATCTTTGATTCTCACTTCTATGATTCCCATGTCCATGGCCTGCTTTAATATTCTGCTGACCGAGGACTTGCTGATGCCCTCCATGCGGGCAATCTCCAGCTGACTGTAGTGCAGTTCATAATGCATTTTTGCGATTCTGATTGCCTGATTGATTTTTTTCGTGTCCATTCCTTTTACCAAATACCCAGCACATGCTGCATGATGAGACTCACGCCGGTAATGCCGACCCAGCAGCAAAATCCCATAATCAACGGTTTCCCTCCGGTTTTTACCAACTTAACAATGTTGGTATTCAGACCGATGGCCGCCATAGCAAGAATGATGAAAAACTTGCTCAGCTCTTTGACGGGATGGAACACGGCAATGTCCACGCCCATGCTCACCGCCACCGTGGTGATGATGGATGCCGCCACAAAGTATAAAATAAAGAAGGGGAAAATCTGTTTGATCTTGACCTTATTCTCCCCACCTTGCTCCTTTCTTGCCCGGACAAAGGCCAACACGAGGGTAATCGGAATGATGGCCAGCGTCCTCGTAAGTTTGACGGTCACCGCCTTGTCAAGGGTCGCAGAACCGAGGTTCCACATGCTGTCCCAGGTGGACGCCGCCGCAGTCACGGACGAGGTGTCATTGACCGCCGTTCCCGCAAAAATACCGAAGGCTTCCCCTGAGGTCGTGTCAAACCCTATGGCAGAGCCAAAAGTCGGAAAGAGGATGGCCGCCAGCACGTTGAAGAAGAAGATGACAGAAATCGCCTGAGCCACTTCCTCGTCGTCGGCCTCAATCACCGGGGCCGTCGCCGCAATGGCAGAGCCGCCACAGATGGAGGAACCCACGCCAACCAAAGTGGCCGTCTTTTCCGGTACTTTCATCACTTTGCACAGGAGGAAGGCAATGGCCAAAGACGTGGCAATCGTCGCGACAATAATCGGCAGGGACTGCTTCCCCGTCTCCAAAATCACATTGAGGTTTAACCCGAAACCAAGCAAGATGACAGCCCACTGCAAAACCTTTTTGGAGGTGAACTTGATTCCTCCCTCCAGTTTGCTCTTATCCTTAATAAAAAGGGTAAGGATCATGCCGAGCACAATGGCAATCACCGGCCCCCCGATGATCGGGAACTCTTTTCCCAGCCACCAGGACGGCACTGCAATCACCAGGCACAACAAAAATCCAGCCCACGTATTCCTCACAATATCCATCGTAACATTCTCCTCTCTTTCTTCTCTTTCTGTTTTTCTCTTCCTATATTTCTCTGCCTGCTCTTCATGGCACATTACCGGCCACGCACTGCTGACGTGCAGATTCCGGAAGGAACGAAAAAGCGTCTCCCTGCGCCTTATTTTACGCCTCCGGGACGCCAATTGTTATATTTTATACTATATGCAAAAAAAAAGCAAGACAGCAAAATCGCCCTTGCGTTTTTTGCTTTTCATGCTATAATATATTTACGACATATGTCGGAAACGGAGGTGAAATATGGCCCGTCCCAGAAGATGTCGGAGAATCTGCCAGGAACCGGCCTACGACCAGTTTATCCCCGGCGGCTTTGCCGGAGGGGATAGCATCTATCTGTCCGTGGATGAATACGAGGTCATCCGGCTCATTGATTATGAGAGGCTGACCCATGAACAGTGCGGACGACAGATGGACATTTCCAGAACGACGGTTACGGAAATATACGGCTCTGCCAGAGAGAAGCTTGCTGCCTGCCTGGTAGACGGTCGTCCACTGGTGATTTCCGGCGGGCATTACAAACTTTGCAAAGGCGGAGAAACCTGCCAAATCCGTCCGTGCAGGAAAGCAGAATCAAAAATAAGGAAACCAGTTTTAAAAAAAGGAGAACAGGAAATGAGAATTGCAGTTACCTACGAATCCGGAATGATTTTTCAGCATTTCGGACACACCAGCCAGTTTAAGATTTATGATATCGAAGACAACCAGATCACCAAAAGCCAGGTTGTGGACACGGAAGGACAGGGTCATGGCGCCCTCTCAGGATTTCTATCTGACCTAAAGACAGATATTCTTATTTGCGGAGGCATTGGCGGAGGTGCGCAGAGCGCTCTCGCAGAGGCCGGCATCCAGCTCTACGGCGGTGCAAAGGGCAGTGCGGACGAGGCGGTGCAGGCTTATCTTGATGGAACGCTTTCTTATGACGCCAACGTACAGTGCAGCCACCACGGGGAGGAACACCATCATTCCTGCGGCGAACATAAGCACGGCTGCCATGGCGCCTGAGTTTTTCTGTCGAATCGTCATTACGCCTAAAAAAAGAGGACTGTTTCTAAGACGCAGTCCTCTTTTTTAGGCAGACAGGGAATATCCAAATGTTCCCCCTCCGCCTATCCGCAATCACTTTTTTCATAATACCTGGCAGAAGATTCTGCCATAACCTCCGTCTGCGCTGCGGCTTCCCGGTAGCGCAATTGGTGGATCGTCCGGCACAGCGCCTGGAAATCTATCGGCTTGGAGATATGGGCATCCATCCCCGCCGCCGTCGTCACTGCAATGTCTTCCGCAAATGCGTTGGCCGTCACTGCGATGATTGGTATTTTTTTCGCATCCGGCCGCTGGAGAGTGCGGATGCGTCTTGCCGCCTCGCATCCATCCATCTCCGGCATCTGCATGTCCAGCAAAATCATGTCGTAAAAAAACAGCGGAGATTGCTGAAACAGGCTGACTGCCTCCTTCCCGTTCCACGCCTTGGACACAGACGCACCATTCATGGATAAAAGTTCTGTCGTAATCTCCATGTTAATCTCATTGTCCTCGGCGAGAAGAATCCGCAATCCCTCGATGGAGTATTCTTCAGAGTGTTCCTCCAACTCTCTCTCCTCGATCTCCTCATCGGAGCGCACATCCTCTGCTGCGGCAAAGGGCAGGATAAAGATGAACATGGTACCTTTTTCCGGCTCACTCTCCACATAAATCTCTCCCTCCATCTGCATAATCAGATTTTTGGTGATGGACATGCCAAGACCGATGCCCGCCTCTTTTTCTGCATTGAACCTCCTCTCTCTGGAATACGGCTCAAACAGATGAGGTAAAAAACTTTTTGATATGCCAATTCCCGTATCTTCGACCACAAATTTATATTTGGGGTATTCTCCCCCGGAAATCTGGTTGACTGCCACCAGAATACTGTCGCCTTCCACGGTAAACTTCAATGCATTGGAAAGCATGTTGTTGAGAATCTGCGCCACCCGGGAAGGATCACCCATAATCCATGAATTTTCCACAGAAAACTCCAGCTTCAGCTTCTTTTTTTCATGCTCCGCCTGCACAAAAAAAGGCTCCAGACAGGTATCCACACATTCCTTTAAATGAAACTTCTGATGATTCAGCAAGATTTTATCCTGCTGCATACGGGACAGATCAAGGATACCGTTAATCAAGTTTAACAGTTGTCGGCTGGAAGCATTGATTTTTTGGATGTAGTCCCTCATCTTCTCAGGATTGTCACAGCTGTCTTCCGCCAGCGCAGAAAGTCCGAGGATGGCATTGAGGGGCGTGCGCATGTCGTGACTCATATTTCTGAAAAAGTCCTGTTTTGCAGCTGCATTTTTCTTCGCCAGATCCAGGGCATTTTCCAAAAGTTTTTGTTCTTGCAGCTGCTTTTGCTTCTCCTTTTCCACTTCTCGGTAGCAAAGTACCACCTCTCCCGAGTGCAAAGATTCGTCAGAGAGCATCCTGACGCTGACCCAGCGGTACTCTTTTCCGAACTTTCTTTGAAAATCACCGCCAAAATCCCTGACTTCCTCCGATACCAGCTTTTTAATATTTTCGATGGAAAAGCTTTTTTTATATTCCTGGCATGTGTCGGGAATGATGGCCTTTCCGATGACTTCCAGCAAATCATCATACGCCCCTTTTGGCGGCAGCTTTTCCCGCTCATGGTCGGAGCCTTTTATCATCTCGTAAGTATTATGCATATAGTCAACACGGTACAGTGCATAGTAAGAATTCCCCAGAACCCGCACCGTCTCGTTGATTCTTTCTATCTTGGCATTCTGCCTGTAATCCTGTGCCACCAGGGCGGCAAACACAAGAATAAAGGAAAAGATGATACAATAGAATATCACGTTGTAACCATCCATATTTTTGAGAATATTAGAATGGGGCACCGTGATGATGGAAACCCATCCGTTGTTCAGACGGCTGTAATACACCGCCCTCTGACTTCTGTCCATATCTATCACAAAATCATCGTAGGACTCCAACTCCCCGACCTTTATCTTGCCCATCAGACCATAGACGTACTGCTGCATCTTTTTTCGGGAAGCTATCATATCTGTCTTTTTATATATAATCTTTCCTGTACTGTCACATAAAAAGAAGGAATCCCCGAAAGACAAATCCAACGCTTCCAGTTGAACGTGGAAATGATCCAGAAAAATGTTCAGCATGACCACGTCGTTATTCTCGTTTATTTTCTGCGCCATGGCAACCGCAGGCCTGTCATGGGGAACACTTTGATAGACATCTGTGTACACTATTTTTCCATTCTTTTCCAAAGCTTCCTGATACCAGGACTGCCTTGTCAAAAAATCAACATCAACGTTTTCTCCATCCGCTCCAAAACATGTTCCGTCAATCAGGAAATAAGGCTCGACCGTCTTTTCTCCGCACACTGACTGAAGATAAACGCTGTATTTTTGCACCCAGGACTGTATCTCCCCGGGGCTGCTTTCTTCTTCTATCATATTTTGCATCGTAATGGAACCGAAAGAAAGGAGGCTCTCATAGACGGCGAGAGCGTTTTCTTCCGCCGAAGCATAGTTGCCGGATAATGCCGTGCCCGTCTCATAGGCGTTCTCCATGAGAGTGCGCCGAATGATATACTGTCCTATCGTAATCAAAAGGAACAAAATAAAAAGGGCAATCAGGTTCACACGCATTCCGCGCAACATATGCTTCAGTTTTTTCCGTATTCTCATACCCATCCACACTCCCGGATTGTCCTCATAATCAGAGTATAGTTATCTTCTATCTCCGGCATGAGCGCCTGGGCACCTTCCCAGTCATCTTCCCTGAGCGCTTCTACCTGCCTGCTGAACAGGTCGAACAGCCTTACCATGGAAAGATTGCCACATATCCCTTTCAGTGTGTGAGAAGCCACAACCGCATCTTCTTTTTCATGGGCGTTCATCGCCTCCAAAAGCTTATCGTAATTGTCATCCTCAGCAAACTTGATGAGAAAACGACTGACAAGGTCTTCATTTCCCATAAATCTTTCCAACATGGACTTTAAATCAATTCCGGCGAGTGTCAGCTTTCGTCTTATCAAAGCGTTCATTCCGATTCCTCCTATCCACTGTGCGTCTAACGTTCATTTGTCTTAGATTATACTAAAAAAATACTCTGATGGCAATCAATCATATGAAGATATTTGTGATAGATTCGCCGCCGCTTCCAGCAGAGATTCTCTCCACGCTTCCCGGCCCCGATTTTCCTCCAAAACGAGAGAAATCTGTTCTTTTTCCTCCTCACTTAACCATCTTTGTCCCGGCCCTGCAAAAAAGAAAAGCACCGCCAGGGCAAGAAGCAGGCGAATCCGAAAAAAGGCGCTATGAGAAATCTTTTCCTGTTCCTGCCGGCCTCGTTTTTTCAGGGCGTCATACTCTCTTTGTGTCATGGCAAACTCCTTTTTTTTAAGGTTATGCCAAGATTTCGCCTCTATGCCAGCAGTTTTTCTCCGTGAAAAGATTTTGATACCGCCTTTTTTCTTTTTCTTTTGTATTTTAATTTTTAAAACTGTGAATTGGCGCCGGAATTCTGCCTCCCCGGTTGATAAAAGCATCGCAGCGGAAAGGATTCACCGGCATAATCGGAGCGTATCCGAGCAACCCTCCAAATTCTACCGTATCTCCCACCTTCTTCCCAATGACAGGAATGATACGGACGGCCGTCGTCTTCTGGTTTACCATGCCGAGGGCCATCTCGTCCGCAATAATGCCGGAGATGGTCGTCGCTTTGGTATCTCCCGGAACGGCAATCATGTCAAGGCCCACGGAGCAGACACAGGTCATAGCCTCCAGCTTTTCCAGCGTGAGTGCGCCCGCTTCCACGGCGTCAATCATCCTCTGGTCTTCGCTCACCGGAATAAATGCGCCGCTCAGTCCGCCCACATAGGAAGATGCCATTACCCCGCCTTTTTTTACCTGATCGTTGAGCAGTGCAAGGGCGGCCGTCGTTCCCGGCGCTCCCGCATATTCCAGACCAATCTCCTCCAAAATTTCGCCGACACTGTCGCCGATGGCAGGCGTCGGCGCCAGGGAAAGATCAATGATGCCAAACGGCACGTCCAGTCTTTTTGACGCTTCCTGCGCCACGAGCTGTCCGACCCTGGTCACCTTAAACGCCGTCTTTTTGATCGTCTCACAGAGCGTTTCAAAGTTTTCGCCCCGCACCTGCTCAATGGCTCTTTTTACGACGCCGGGTCCGCTGACGCCCACGTTTATGACGCAGTCCGCCTCCGTCACCCCGTGGAAAGCTCCCGCCATAAAAGGATTGTCGTCAGGGGCATTGGTAAACACGACAAATTTGGCATTTCCGATGCCGTCTTTTTCTTTTGTCTTTTCTGCCGTCTCCAAAATAATCTCGCCGATCATTTTGACCGCATCCATATTGATTCCCGTCTTCGTAGATCCGACGTTCACAGAACTGCATACCCTCTGGGTGCAGGCGAGAGCCTCCGGAATGGATTGCATCAAAAGCATGTCCGCCTTCGTCATCCCCTTGCTCACCAAGGCGGAATATCCGCCGATAAAATTCACACCTACCTCCCGGGCACACCGATCCAACTCCCGGGCAATTCTCACGAAGTCAGACGCTTCTTTACAGCAGCGCCCTCCCACCAGGGCAATGGGCGTCACCGAAATTCTTTTGTTGACGATGGGAATTCCAAACTCTGTTTCAATTTCCTTCCCCACCTTTACCAGATTTTTTGCCTTTGATGTGATTTTATTGTAAATGTTTTCGCACACTTCTTCCAGGGAATCGCCAGCGCAGTCAAGCAGACTGATTCCCATGGTGATCGTGCGCACATCCAGATTCATCTCGTGAATCATCTTGTTGGTCTCGATAACCTCATTAATATTCAGCATAGTTCCTCCTGATTCCGGCTATTAGATGCGGTGCATCATCTCAAAAATTTCTTCGTGCTGCGCCTGGATTCTCACACCGATTTCTTCTCCAATCTGCTCCAGCTCGCTGGCCATCACAGGAAAAGTTTTATGTACTTCATCCGACTCCACAATCATCATCATGTTAAAGTATCCTCCCGTAATCGTCTGATTAATGTCAAGGATGTTAATTTTATTGTTGGCAAGGTATGTGCAAACCTTTGCAATGATGCCTACGGAATCCTTTCCCAGTACGGTGATAATCGTCTTTTTCATGTTCCTGTCCTCCATTTTGTCTGTATTTAAAAAGAAAAGGTGGGCGCACATCTGTCCGCTACCTGAAGAGTGAAATCTTCCTTTTCCATGTCAATGTTATGAGCCAGCAGTTCCACCTTCACCGTCTCGTAGGCCAGCTCCCCGTAATTGTTCTCCTTGCTCAGATGTCCCAAAAAAATATGTCTGCATTTTTTTCCAATGACCTTCGAGAGGAACTGTCCGGCTCTCTCGTTGGATAAATGCCCCTGGTTTCCCATAATCCTCTTCTTTAAAGGATAAGGATACGGTCCCACCATCAACATGTTCAAATCATGGTTTGCCTCCACCAAGAGAGATTCGCAATCCTGCATTTTTTCTACGAGATATTCATCGTAGGTACCGAAATCTGTGGCGATACCCACCTTGGACGACTGGTCTCGGAAGGTGTAACAAACCGGATCCGCCGCATCGTGATAAATGCCCGAGGCCTCTATCCGGATTCCGTCCACGGTGATGGGACTGTCGGGAGCAACGGAGGTAAACAAAGAGGCATCTATCTTTCCGAGAGATCTTGTTTTTAAAATCCTGTCGATGGTCTTTGCCGTCGCATATACCGGAACCGGATATTTCCGCAAAAATACTCCGAGACCGCCAATATGATCCATATGCTCATGGGTGACGAAAATACCCGTAATTTTTTCCGGCGCAATCTCCATATGGGACAGGCCGTCAACGATTCTTTTTTTGCTGATTCCCGCATCTACCAAAAAATGGGTGGATTCATTTCCCACATAGATGCAATTGCCGCTGCTTCCGCTGGCAATACTAGCTAATTTCATTCCTTTCCATCCTTATCTGTTTTATTTTGATTTTATTTCATTTCTGCGGCAGATTGGGGGAGCCGCCAGACCCAAGGCTTTTTTCCTGTTCCGGCCGTCCATCTATCTTTCTTTTCAGCTGTGCGAACAACGACTCATATCCCCGACTGTTGTCGATGACGCTGTCACATTCAGTGCGAAATTCTGCCTCACCCAGCTGGTTTTCCATGATAGAACGACTTTTCTCCTCACTGTATCCCCGGCCTTCTTTCAGGCGGGCAATCCGGGTGGCGTCATCTGCGTAAATGTACCACAGCTCATCCAGGTACTCCCGGTAACCACCCTCAATGAGCAGCGCAGCCTCCACCGCAATCCTTCTCACCCTGCCCTCGCTTTTTATCCGGGCAATCCGGGAAAGAATCTCTTTTTTGACTTCGGGGTGGGTTATACTGTTTAACTGTTCCAGCCGCTCTGCATCCTGGAACACGATGCCGGACAGCTTATTCCTGTCAATAGAACCGTCTTTTTCCAAAATATCTTTTCCAAAGCAGTCCACGATGCGCACATAGCTCGCCTTTCCCGGCTGCATCAGCTCACGGGCCACCTGATCCGCCTGTATGACAGCAGTGTCAAAATACTTTTCCAGCATCGCAAGGACTGCGCTCTTCCCGGATCCCACCCCTCCGGTGATACCTATCACCGGAATGGCGGCACTTTTTTTATTTTGCCTCATACCAATTTCTTCCCTGTTCTATATCAATCACCAGAGGAACCTTCAGTGCGGCAGCTCCCGTCATCTCCTCTTCCAGGATGCGAGTCACCTGACCCAGCTCCTCTTCCTTTGTCTCTATTAAAAGTTCATCGTGAATCTGCAAGATGAGCCTGGAGGAGAGGTTTTCCTCCCGAAGCCTCCGGCTTACGCGAATCATCGCCAGCTTGATGATATCCGCCGCCGTCCCCTGAATAGAAGAATTCATAGCGGCCCGCTCCCCGAAGCTCCTTTGCATAAAATTACCGGAAGAAAGCTCCGGTATCGGGCGGATTCTTCCATACAGCGTCTTCACATACCCATGCTCTCTTGCAAAGGCCACATTGCCATCCAGATATTTTTTTATGCCGGGATAATTGGAAAAATACTTCTCAATGTACTCATTGGCCTTCTTTCTCGTAATATTCAAATCCTGGCTCAGTCCAAAGGCACTGATGCCATACACAATGCCGAAGTTTACCGCCTTGGCGCTCCTTCTGAGCAACGGGGTCACCTCCTCCGGAGTGACGTCGAACACCTTCGCCGCCGTCGCCGTGTGAATGTCCGCATTGTGCCGGTAGGCATCCACCAGGTTTTCGTCGGCCGCCATGTGTGCCAGCACCCTAAGCTCGATTTGTGAGTAATCGGCGCTGACAAAAAGAAAACCAGGCTCCGGGACAAAGACCTTTCGGATCGCCCGCCCCAAAGGCATTCGAATCGGAATGTTTTGCAGATTCGGATCAGAGCTTGACAGTCTTCCCGTCGCCGTCACCTTTTGATGGAATATGCCGTGAATCTTCCCATCCTCCTCGATAAATGCCGCCAGACCGTCCGCATAGGTAGACTTTAACTTCGTCAGCTGGCGGTATTCCAGGATGTCGGAGACAATGGGATATTCCGGCGCCAGTTTTTCTAAAATCTCCGCACCGGTAGAATATCCGGTCTTCGTCTTTTTCGCATATGGCATGTTTAAATCTTCAAACAACACCACGCCAAGTTGCTTTGGAGAATTTATGTTAAACTCTTTCCCCGCCTGTTTGTGAATGGAGCTTTCCAGTTCCTGAATCCGTCCCAGAAGCTGCTGCCCATATTCTTCCAGCGCTTCCTTTTTTACGGAAATTCCATACTTTTCCATGTCGTAGAGAGTGACCACCGTCGGACGTTCAATGGTGAGATAAAGATCTTCCATCCCCATCTCCTTCACCTTGCGCCTTAGCAGAGGGGCGGCCAGCATCGGCACGCAGGAAAGCATGGCCGCCAATTGAACCATGGCGTCCTCCTCGGGAGAAAAAGCTTCCCCCACCGTCTTTTTTCCGCACAACTCTTTGCGAGAAACCAAAACCATGTCGAGATATTCTCCCGCAATGTCGTCATAATCATAGTTTGATTGAAGAGGGTTTATCAAATAAGCCAAAATTCCTGTGTCCTCAATCTGCGCTTCGTAATTTTGCACCCTCTCCTCCAGGTGCAGCAGGGCTTTATAATCAAGAACAGCCAGCCTGCACCCTCTCTCCAGCAGGGAGAGGATGTCTTCTTTTAACTGATCTCCAGTTAAAAATCCCTCCTTTTGCAGCAAAAAGGTTTCATGCTTCCAGGACAAAGACAGCCCGCAGAAGTTGTCCGGCTCTCCTATCACCCCAAGACCGACATAGTCCTCCGGATTGGTTTCCCCGACAATCTTGTCCAAAATCCTGTCTTTTTCTATCAGATCAGAGGTCAGGACGACCTTTCGTTCTTTTCCTTCCTTTTGTTCCTCTCCAAAATATTTATACAAACTTTTTAATTCCAGCTTTTTAAAGAGATGGTATGCTTCTTTTGTAAAAATTTCTCCGATTCCGGCGTCCCGGAACCGATAGTCCAGCTGGCAATCCTTTTTTATCGTGGCAAGCTCCTTGCTCATCAATGCCTGTTCATAATATTCTTTTAAATTATTTTTCGCCTTGGCGGGCTTTACTTCCTCAATGTGTGCATAGGCATTTTCTATGGAATGAAATGCCTGTATCAATTTTGACGCCGTCTTTTCTCCGATTCCGGGCACGCCGGGAATATTGTCAGAGGCATCTCCCATCAGGCCTTTCATATCGATAAATTCCAGAGGAGTGACTCCGTAAAGCGCCTGTACCTCCCCGGCAAAATAATCTTCTGTCACCGTTCCTCCGGCTTTCGTTTTCGGAATTTTAATCTTCACCCGCTCCGTGGCAAGCTGCAATAAGTCCCGGTCTCCGGACACGATCACCACATCAAATCCCGCTTTCTCCGCCTCCTGGCCTATCGTTCCAAGAATATCATCCGCCTCAACCCCCTCCTTGGTGATGACGGGAATATCCATGGAAGCCAGCACTTCTTTCATCAGAGGGACCTGCTCCGCAAGTTCCGTCGGCATCGGCTTTCTCGTTCCCTTATAGGCCTCGTACTGTAAATGGCGAAACGTCGGCCCCTTTCCATCAAAGGCTGCCGCCAGGTGCGTCGGCCTTTCCTCCTCCATGTATCGAAGCATGATATTTAAAAATCCAAGCACCGCATTGGTGTGAATCCCGTCTTTGTTTGTCAGTGTGGGCAGCCCGTAAAAAGCCCGATTCAACAGGCTGTGCCCGTCTAACAGCATAATTTTATCCGCCATGATGCTCCTTTCTTATCTGCGGCTGGTTATACCAGATAATTGATCACTTCTCCGAGAAACCACAGAAAAAAAGAAAAAACAAAGGCAAAAACGGCCACCCGGAATCCTCTTTGCCATTCTTCCTCCCGCTTGATCTGGAGATAACGTCCTTCTATGTCCTCTCGCAGCTTTTCCTGAAAATCTGCCGAAAGCACCTCCCCATCGTCCAGCTGCCGCATACCGACAAAAAGGATATAGTTGATTTCCAATTCGTCCCAACAGTCCGGACAGCTCCGGACGTGGGACAAAAACTCCTTCGTTTCTTCTTGACTCAGCCTGTCATTGATATAATTCATGATATTGGACTGTGTTTCCTGACAATTCATTCTGTTCTCCCGTTTTTTACGCATCCTTCAAAAAAGCAGCATAGCCTTTTTTGGCTTCGTACAAGTCTGCCTTGCTGATAACCTCACAAGGAGAATGCATGCTGAGGACGGCAACGCCGCTGTCCACCACCTCCATGCCGTACAAAGCGGCAATGTATGCGATGGTTCCTCCTCCTCCGAAATCTACTTTCCCCAGCTCCGCCGTCTGAAAGGCAACCTGATTATCATCAAAAATCTTGCGAAGCTGCGCCAGGTACTCCGCATTCGCATCGTTTGATCCGGATTTTCCTCTCGCTCCGGTATATTTATTTAAGACCAGCCCTTTTCCGAAATAGGCACTGTTTTTCTTTTCAAAAGCTTCGCCATAGGCAGGGTCATAAGCTGCGCTCACATCGGAGGAGAGCATCTTTGAACCGGCGAGAGTTCTTCTCACCGCCAGGTTGGAATCCTGTCCCATGAGGGCCAGAAGCTCCGCCACCATATTTTCAAAAAACATGGACTGCATCCCCGTCGCACCTACGCTCCCGATTTCTTCCTTATCCACAAGAAGACAGCAGCCCGTCCTCTCCGGCACTTCCCCTTCTATCATCGCCTGAAAGGACGGGAAGGCGCACACCCTGTCATCATGGCCATAGCCGGCAATCATGCTCCTGTCCAGTCCACAGTCTCTGGCAGCCCCTGCCGGAACCACTTCCAGCTCGGCGGATAAAAAGTCTTCTTCTTCTATTCCATAGTTTTCTTTTAACAGACGAAGAACGTTCGCTTTCACGGCGTCCTTTTCCTCCCCCTGCAAAGGACAGCTTCCGACCAGAATGTCCAAATCTTCTCCGGCCACCACTTCGCTTCCCTTTTTACTAAGCTGCTTGGAAGCCAGATGGACGAGCAGATCCGTCACATAGACGATAGGATCCTCTTCCTTCTCCCCGATGGAAATCTTCACCACGGATCCGTCTTTTTTCGCCACCACTCCATGAAGGGCCAGAGGGACGGTCACCCACTGGTACTTCTTAATCCCGCCGTAATAATGGGTATCCAAAAATGCCAGCTCCGTATCCTCATAAAGGGGTACCTGCTTTAAATCAAGGCGAGGAGAATCAATGTGGGCGCAAAGGATATTCATGCCTTCTGTCACCGCCCTCTTTCCGATGTGGAACAGGGCGATGGTCTTTCCCATCCCCGCTGCATACACTTTGTCTCCCATCTTCAGCGGCTCTTTCTGGCTGATTTTTTGTTTCAAATCCACATATCCGGCCGCCTCTGCCTGCTCCTGAAAGTAAGAGACACATTCTCTTTCCGTTTTACAATGGCTCAAAAAATATTTATAGCTTTCTGCAAGCTCTTCCAACTGTTTTTTATCCTGTTCTTCGTATGTCAGCCATACATTCTTTTTCATTTCTGTAGTCCTCCTTATGTCTGCATGGTCACATTTACACTATTCTTCATCCTACCATAAGTAGATTATCCTGTAAAGAAGTCACTTTCGGCAACAGCGGTAAAGAATAAAATATTAAAATCAATTGTTTCTCATCCTGATCTTGT
>JAUNJG010000062.1 GCA_030533385.1 Eubacteriales bacterium
CCTCTTATTTTTCTCTTTTTTGTTAGTAATGTGGATATTCGTAATCCGCTTCGCTACTTGCTTATGAACACAGGCTGCTTCGCGGCTTTCAGTATGGGCTTTGCATCCCCTACTGAAATAAGAGTCCCCCTACCCCCGCTTAATGCTCTGCGCATTTTAAGTAGGGATAGTGGAACTCTTATTCTTCGTTCAAACTGCTTTACTGTATTGTCCAGATCAACCGTTCTGTTTTGTTACTGCTATATGTACCGTCGACTTCGATATGCCATATTTCCTGGCGGTGGAGCGCACTGTGGAATTATGGTCGATGGTGTAGTGGGCGATTGACAAAATGCGGTTTTCCATATACTGTTTCATATTCAAAGGAACTCCTGCGAATTTGATACAGTGTATGCTTGTTTGAGGGAGGTTATGAATGGACGGTTCTTATCCATTCTCTTTCATGTGGCACTCATAAATCTGGCGGATAACCGCTGCTTCTTCTCCATTATTGGCAAGGTTGAAAGAAATTTTTTTCCTATTTTTTATTCACTCTTCATCATATTTCTCCTGAAGTTCTATACATTTATCGTAATCACACAAATATAAAATAAGATATTTAAGAGCTATCAACTCTGAAACATGTTCACTCGTTGAAATATCTCTCAACCTAGGCAGACGGGGAATATCCGTCTGCCTAGATGTTACACCATGGTATAATCTTACACTGGTTTTCTTGTTATTTTAGATACCATTTTGCATATCTATTTGTTCCTGTTGTAGAAATAATTCCATCTTTTTTCATCGTCTGCAATAGGTTAGAAACCTTTTTTGATTTTTGTTCATCACTCAGCACCTCTGGCAATGCTTTCTCTAAAACCTCCATCAAGTCTTTTTTGCCGGCTTCCCCCATTGACTGCAATGCTTTTATAATTAATTGTTTGCAAATATCATCATCTAATCCCTTATTGCGAACATACGCCGCTTTCTGTCCTACAATATCTGCTACCTTAAAAGACACAAAAATATTAGGATACCGGCCCTCGACTAACCCTTTTTTCTTCAATTCTTTAAAGCTCTCTTTAGAAATCACCTCCTGTTTCTGAACTTTATCCAGTAAAAATACTGTTCTCATATCTAAATCTTCATTAGAATATAAGAGCTGAGTATAATTCTTGTCCAGGATTTTTCCATACACGGTCACTTTTATTCTATTGATCGTGTTCAAATCATACGTCGGTAACGGAAAACATTTATCACGTTGTATCTGATACATCATCGGTATTCCCATTGAATTTGTATCAATCATATATAGATTTACCATAGCATTGCATAAAAAAACATTGCGATAGTATGGCGGTTTGTATCCTGGCTCAAGAGCCTGCTCGATTGTTTCCGGAATAAATCCCCCTTCATTGATAAATACAAGCTTGTCCTCAAATTCTTCTACATTGATTTTTCCCCTCAGACGATAGTCCTGATGCGCAATACAGTTATTGATAATTTCTTTAATAAGTTCCGGCTCATACTGATCAACTTCATCAGGAAATAAAGTTTGTTGACCTGCTATATATCGATATTTTACGTTTCTGATTCTAGAATACACCTTATCTACCGCCAGTAACAACGGCATATCAAAATGCTCATATGTTTTTACTGAATTATCCGCATTATAAAGTGTCCATGTTATTCTGGGAATAAATCCATCAAAAAAATAATTAGATTCACTTTTTCCTAACAATAATAATGCTGTTCTTGTAATTCCTCCTTTAATTGTAAGCCCTGCCTTATTCAAAACTTCAACATCTGAAAGTTTTCCTAAAATTTCCTGGGCCTTTCTTCTGTCACTTTGTCTTTTGGAAAATAATTCTCTTGCTTTTTTGATTGCTTCTTTGTCCAAATCTTCAAGTGTAGCATTCTCAACAATTTCTTTTGACCAGTCCATCCCTATCTGACTTCTAATCAAATCCACTTTATTCATTGGAAGCGGAGACAGAGATTCATGTTCTCTTGCATATGCAGCGCCTTGCCACGTTGTCGGAATGCCTCTAATCGCAGGTGGTATCTGAAACGCAACTATCCGGCATTTTTCCATCGTCAATTCATATATTTCTAAAAAAGTTAATCGTTCATTGGTTCCATTTACAAGTTCTTTTTTCAGATTCTGCAAATTTCCCTGTTTCCGAAATTCTGTTCCAACATATCTTTTATCATCAGAAATGCCGAAAATCAGCCATGCCTCCTGCAATCCACGAAGATTCGCTTCATTACTAAGTGCTGAAAAATATTTTCCTATATCGTTATACGAGTAATTGGATCGTGCTTCTTTAAATTCTACAACTTCATTCTCAAAAGTCTCTATCATTTTAATAATTTTTTCTTTTAATTGGCTGTCCGTATATATCATATATTTCCGCCTTTCAAAACTTTCTATGACTAATTCTATAACTAATCTATGACTTTCTAAAACTAATTTTATACAATTTTTAGTCATAGCTCAAGCAATAAATCAAAATATGTTGTCCCACACAAATCTACACAGGCCATCCTTCATCACGTTCATCTTCCTCAGAGCCCCATCAATACTCGTCTGTATCGCCCGCTCCATCTTATTTACATTTGTTTCAATCAAGATTTTCAGTAGGTGATTGGAAGTTGCTTCCACTGTGTTAGGATTGTGGAATCAATAAACTAACTTTCTTTTTTTCATAGAGGAGCAGACACCTCCTTCCTGCTCCGCGCCTTTTGTTCATAACTATGAGAATGCTTATGTCGGAAACGCAAGTAATGTCAGCAACCTTTTTGAAAATTTGCCGCTTTACAATATTTCAAAGAAATACGAAATCAACTCCGAGGATTGCACCCTGACAGTCAATTATCTCGACACAGTTGAAAGCATTGGCAAAGAAAAAGTGCAGCGGGATTTAATCTATAACACCGCCGCAGCTATGGCAGCTATTGATAATCTGTCGGGCATTACCTATCATTTTTCCGGCGAAAACTATACCTTCACCCGTAATCAGATAGAGGATGTATTTGATTCCCCTCTATCCAATCTTCTAAGCCAGGAAGTCTGGAATCAAGAAGTGCAAAATAAATTGAATGATGTCAACTTCGTGGAACAATTTTATCCATAAACAATCAAGAGGGTAACGTTCAAGGACATCCAGCATCTTACAGTTCACAGGTACCCCGTAAACCGTAACGAAATCCAGCTCATTTGAAGTCGCCTACGGCGAGGAGCCGGATTTTAGCTGTGGAACTGTATTGGCCTGTCCGTTTTCAGCAAGTGAAAATGGCAGGTATGAATTGTTACTCCAGCATTCTTTTCAAAGCACAGACCAGCTTAAACTAAACTAACTAAATACTTTAGAAAAAATAAAAATACCACAAAATGAGAGGAACCTGTCAGCAATCGACAAGCTCCTCCTGTTCTTTCTCTTTTTTGTTAGTAAAGAGGATATTCGTAATCCGCTTCGCTACTTGCTTATGAACGCAGGCTGCTTCGCAGCTTTCAGTAGGGGTAGGGGGACTCTTATTCTGTGTTCAAACTACTTTACTGTATTATCCAGATTAACCGTTCTGTTTTGTTACTGCTATATGTACCGTCGATTTCGATATGCCATATTTCCTGGCGGTAGAGCGCACCGTGGAATTATGGTCGATGGTGTAGTGGGCGATTGACAAAATGCGGTTTTCCATATACTGTTTCATATTCAAAGGAACTCCTGCGAATTTGATACAGTGTATGCTTGTTTAAAGATGGTTATGAATGGAGGTTCCTTTTTATATGAAGTTAAATATACCGGCTGTCCATCATTGACAAAGGTTTTCATCTCCATAAATCTTTCTGCAAATAAATTTACATCGGATTTATGACCTTTTGAGTCCGGCACCATGCTATTGCAGCATCATATCTATAATTTCTTTATCAGTCTGGCGCATTCCTTGATTGCCCAGACGGCCGATGTTGTCTATCATCAGCTCCACGTTTCCCGGCACGATGCCGTCGCCGCAGTAGAATTGCTGACCATCCTGATACATCTGATAGCCATGGATGCCAGCCTCCACGGAGAAGGCAATCTTGGAGGCACAGGATGGTTTTGCACCATCGCAAATCATGCCGGAAACAATGGCCAGAGAATTGACGAGGGTGTGGGCAATCTCTGCATCTCCCCCACCACACAGATAAGCAAGTCCCGCCCCGGCAGCACATCCGGCGCAGACTGCCCCACAGTAGGCAGACAGATAACCGATGCCGTTTTTCAAATGGATGGTAAGCAGATCGGATAAAGCCACGGCTCTGAGAATTTGTTCCCGGGAATACCCTTCCCGCTCTCCGTAGGTCGCTATCGGTACGGAAGCGGAAATGCCCTGGTTGCCGCTGCCGGATATGATAATGACCGGAAGCTCACATCCACCCATTCTGGCATCCGAAGCTGCCGCCGCCGCTGCTCTGGCATAAGTAAGAGAAGTCTTTTCTCCATGATTTAAAATAACTTTTCCAATATTGGCGCCATATCGCTTCTCCAACCCCATCTTGGCTATTTTCATATTATAGTCAATCTGGCGTCCTACCAATCCTTCGATATCTTCCGTGCGCACCACATCGGCAAACTCCCGGATTTTTTTCACCGTCAGCAGATTCTCCGGGACATCCTGCGGCACGTCTTCTTCTTCCTTTTCCTCTTTTTGGAACAAAATTTCTCCATCTTTTTCTATGAGAACAATATTTGTGTGACTTCCGGAAATCACCAGATGGGCTTTCGTCTCATTTCCATATGCTGTAATGTCTATGAAAAATAAGATATCTTCTGCCGCTGCCCCGACGGTAATGTCATGGGATTCCATATAACTACGCATTTTTTTCTTTTGTTCCTCCTGCACGGTGGCAATGACCTCCAGCTTCTTTTCTGACCGGCCTGCCACAATCCCTGCCGCCACAGCGGCCTGTATTCCTTTCAGCCCGTCTGTGTTGGGAACTATCACACTCTTGACATTTTTTAATATATTTCTGCTGACGCAGATATGTATTCGCTCCGGGACCTGCCCCAGCACATCTCTCACCTTCGCCGCTGCATAGGCGATGGCAACCGGTTCTGTACATCCCATGGCGGGAACCAGATGTCTTTTTAAAATGGTGAGATACCGCGCGTATATTTCTTCTGTTGTCTGCATCTTATTCCTCCTGTTTTCTTCTCTTTTGTTTCCATCATTCTTCTGTCACTATCTTATCTTTCCTGAGACTATTATGTCTCTTCTGTCACTTTTCGAGGAAATATTTTCATGATTCATCCGCCGGAAATCGGATACCCGCCTGCCGCCGTGCTTCCTCCATCACTTCTGCGGCTGCCAAACTGATTCTTTGCAATTCTTTCATCTTCTCCTTTTTCCCCTGTTCTATGATGGAGAGAAACTCCTGAAATTCATAATACATCCGATGTCTTTCTTTTTCCATGGTCACTCTTTTTTTATTTCCATCATTGTCAGACAATTCATACTCCCGCAGCTCATTGACCGGTGAGGAGATACGGATATAGCCCTCGTTTCCCTGCAAAGTAATGGTAACCGGCGCCCCGCAGTCTTTGGCTCCTATGCACACTGCCTGAAATCCTTCATACTCCATGGTGAGAATCCCGCTCGTATCAATCCCCTTCTCCACATTGGCCTGATAATGTACTTTTTTTGGCTTTCCGAACAATCCAATCACCGTGTGAATGTTATACACGTTCAAATCCATCAATGCGCCGCCGGATTTGGCCGGATCAAAGGCCGGAAGGATTTCCCCCGCTTTAAAGGCGTCATAGCGGCTGGAATACTGGCTGTAATTCAGACTGGCAATCTTCATGGTTCCCACCCTGGAAATATTCTCCTTCACGGACAAAAAAGCAGGAAGATGATGCACGTTCATCGCCTCCATCATAAATACATCCTGTATTTCCGAAACTTTCAGAAGCTTCCGAAACTCTTCGGCATTGGAAGTGACAGGCTTTTCAATAATGACATTTTTTCCTGCTTCCATGGCTCTTTTGGCATACTCAAAATGCAAATGATTCGGAAGAGCTACATAAATCGTATCCACATCCGTTTTTAACAGCGCTTCATAGTCTGTAAAAGATCCCCACAGACCATATCTCTCCACCAGCTCCTTCGCCCTCTCCTCAGAACGTTTTGTAGAAAACAGATAGATTTTTTCCAGTTCTAATTCCATAAACATCGGCAAGGTTTCCTGCACAATTTTTCCCGTTCCTAAAATTCCAAGCTTCATTTCATTTCCTCCTGACTGCTCATTTTTGAGACAAAACGGCAGCGGCGGCATCGCCGCCACTGACATTATGTATGTGTTATAATATTAAAGTCCCACAACTGAAAATCCCTTTGCAGTCAGGCCGACAGTACCCAAACACGCCCGATCTTACATGAGATTCGTGGTTTTTCACTCTGATATTAAGTTATTGTCCTAAAAGACGGATACGGTTTGCTTCCGTGTTATCCGTAAAGGAATAGGACTTCCTTTTTTCCTTGAAATATCTTTTAACCATGGTCTTATATTTCTTTTTGCTGACTTCTTTCATCTCCTTATCCCCAGCGATATATTTGTAAACCTTTTTGGAATTCGGAGACGAGGATTTTGCTCCTTCCCAGACGGACTGATAAACCTTCAGCTTGCCATTTTTGAGACGAAAAAGGCGGCCTCCGACTCCTCCCACGAAGTTGGTCCACCACCACATATAAAAAGATTTATGTTTAGGGCTGTATTCTACGTCGGCGCCGACACGGTTAAAATAAGTTCCGCAGTAAACTGCCTTGCCCTTTTTCATGGTATAAACATGACGGTTGTTGTAGGCCATTCCATCTGATGCTGCCACATCCTTGACAATCAACTCCGGCACCCCGTTTTTGTCCACATCCAGAAGACAGAAAGAACGGGGGGTATAGCTCTCCGTCGTCACGGTTATCCCTGTTTTATCCTTGTAATAAAGGATAGTTTCCTCCAGGATTTTCTTGTAAGCTTTTTTATACTTCTTCTTATTCTTCTTCGCCGCACTCAACTGCACCAGCTTCCCCTCGCCCGCCGACTGCGCTCTGTCAGCCGCAGCCCCCTGAACCGGACACAGGTATCCTACAGTCATGAACGCCGTCATAGCAGCTGCCAACAATTTCTTCATAGATATCCTCATGATTTCCCCTCCTTTTTTCTCACCACAAACAGTGAATACTGCCATATTTTTTATATGCTACCATGGTCAAAGTCGCAACGCTCCCCGCAAATAAACCTGTATCTTATTTGCGTCTCCTTGACCTTGGTATCATTATATCCAAAAAACAAAAAAGGCGCAACTATAGGCCATGGACAATTCACGTCAAAACGAAAGTCATAAAAAGTCTCGTTTTATGTATCCGGCATGTGTATCCTTTGCGGCGTAGTTGTCCGATCACACCTTCCATATCGATATAAAAAAAACAGCCGTCTTCTACATGTCCAATGTGTTCACTTTTGAAGCGCAACTGTTTGATGAGAGACGAACTGAAAAGTCCGACAATCACAAACAGCTGCAAACCACAGAAGTAAACACAGGATATATAGAAGTCAGCTGATTTTCAGAAAAAATCAAATGCTCCGCAACGGCGGATACAAGACAAATGAAACAAGATATCTTTCCAAAATAAGCACATCTCCTAAAGCATCTTCTTCCTCTTAAAAAACCAAATGCAGAACACAATGACGATGACACTCAGCGCAATGACACCGGGATATCCATTTTCCAGTTCCGGCATGTTTTGAAAGTTCATGCCGTACCACCCGGTTATCAGTGTCAATGGGAAAAAAATAGTAGATATGACCGTCAACAGCTCCATATTCCGATTTTGTCTCGCATCTACGGCGGCCTGATAGGCATCCCGAATCTGCTGGGCATACTCAAGCAGATGGGAAGTCTTTGTCATCAGGCGGTCTGCCCTGTCCGTGATGGTCCCGAAATATTTCAACTGTTTTCTTGCAAAAAATCCATTTTCATTTTCTTCTAATTCTTTTCCCATATCCATCATCTCATCATAGTATCCTCTCAGAACCAGCAGCTCACGGCGAATCGGCATAAATTTACTTTGAAATCCTTCTTCCTGCCCGTGCATCACCCTCTCTTCCAGTTCCATCAATCGCTTTTCGTACTGGCCGAGAATTTCCACGTCCCGGGAAATAAACTCCAAAATAAAATTATAAATAAAATGCTCTTTTGTCTCTCCCTGCTTTGATTTCCTTCTCTGCACTCTCTGAATCAGACGATGAGAAAAATCATCATCATCAATAATTACGATATTATTTTTATTGATGAAAAAGAGAATCTTATAGCGGCTTCCGAGAACATCCATCAACCTTGGTATGCTCAATGCTCCGGCCAGACACTCCTGCTGGGGTTCCAGCCGGCAAAACTCAACTTCGTTTAATTTGATTTCTCCTTCATATACAATGCCCGCCCGCATCATGACCCTGCCTGCCTGCCGGGAATTGGTTAGAAAGACTGAAGGCACGTCCACGGAAGCGAAGGGATATTCCATTCTATCTTCCCGAATTTCTTCCAGCCTTTCTCCCAGCACATATCTTACGTCCTTCACGCCTGTTCCACACCGGCATAAGCCTGCGCATAAAAGAATTCCTGCGCATTCAGAGGCGCTTTCTCTGTCTCCTGCACCAGGAAATATTCTCCTCTGCGGTTTTCTGTCCGTGCCTTTTGATTGTCTTTGAGCATGATGGCAAACATCTCTTTCAGGCGCATTTTGATGTCTTCATCATAAACCGGTGCAGCCACCTCCACCCGGCGCAAAGTATTTCTGCTCATGAAGTCTGCGGACGCAATATATACTTTTTCCCGGCCCTCTGTTCCAAAAATATAGATGCGGGAATGTTCCAGAAAACGTCCCACAATACTTCTCACGGTAATGTTCTCTGTTTTTCCTTCTATCCCCGGAATCAAACAATTGATACCTCGGATGATCATGTCGATTTTCACTCCGGCGCAGGATGCCTCCGACAATTTTTCCATAATTTTTTTATCGGTGAGAGAATTCATCTTCAATCCAATGTAGGCCGGCTCCCCCGCCTTTGCACGACTGATTTCCTCCTCAATCATTGCTATCACTTTATTTTGGAGACACTTTGGCGCTACAAGAAGATATTCTGCGCTGTCCACCGTCTCTCCCATGGCAAGAGCCTGAAACACCTTTGCTGCTTCCAGGCCAATTTCTACCTTCGCAGTCATCAAGGATAAATCCGTGTACAATCTGGCCGTCTTTTCGTTATAATTTCCTGTTCCAACCTGCGTATAATACTCCACCTTTTCTTCCGTCTTTTTCGTAATCAGACACAGTTTAGAATGAACCTTGTAACCGTCCAGGCCATAGATCACCCGGCATCCGGCATCCTCCAGCCTTCTGGACCACTCAATATTATTTTCCTCGTCAAAGCGAGCCTTTAACTCCACAAGAACGAGGACTTCCTTGCCATTTTCGGCTGCCTCAATGAGCGCCTCCACAATTTTGCTGTGTTTCGCCACCCGGTACAAAGTCATTTTGATGGATACTACGTCATCATCGTTGGCCGCCTCCCGAAGCATGGTCAAAAATGGGCGCATACTCTCAAAAGGATAAGACAACAGCTTGTCTTTCTCCCTAATCTGTTCCAGAATCGATCTGCCGGAGACAAACTGCGGAGATTTCTGTGGCGTCCTCTTCTCATAAAACAATTCGGGAATTTTGCGGAAAGAATCCTGAAGCTGGAAGACAAAGGACAGGTCCATCGGGCCTCGGTTTCGGAACACGAGCTTGCTGTCCACATCGAGAAAATCACAGAGCATATCTACGATCTCCCCGTCCATCTCCCGGGACAATTCCAGGCGAAGCGGCGCCAGCTTCTTTCTTTTTTTAATCAGCTCCTGCATAAAATCCCGGTAATCCAAATCTTCATCATAGAGAGCATCGGCGTCAATGTCCGCATTTCTTGTGACTCTCATCAACGATTTTGACTTCACATAGTATTTCTGGAAAACCTTTGGAAGGAAATGCAGAATAATATCTTCCGATAAAATGAAAGCTCCGGTGGACGGCAGGGCGATAAGCCTTGGAAATACACCGTTGGTACACGGAATGATACCAAGCTTCTCCTTTCCACTTTTTGTTCCCAAAACCACAGCAGCGTAGATGTCTTTATTTTTCAAAAACGGAAATGGCTGTCTCTTTCCAACAATGGTCGGAGAGATGAGAGGAGCGATTTCCTCATCAAAATAGCGTTCCAGATATTCACTTTCTTCTTTGGAAATATGATGGAAATCTACGATTTTTATGCCGTAGCCTTCCAGTTCTTTCATAATTTGTTTGTAAATGACGTCTTTTCGCTTGTTGAGCTTTTCTACCTCCGGCAAAATAGCATTCAACTGTTCCTCCGGCGTCATCTTCGTCTTATTATCGCGGATATCTCCGCCCAACAACATCTGGTCAATCAAGGAACCCACGCGCACCATGAAAAACTCGTCCAGATTACTCTGATAAATGGATACAAAACTCAATCTTTCAAACAACGGATTGGAGAGTGTTTCCGCCTCTTCTAACACTCTTTCGTTGAATTTCAGCCAGGACAGTTCCCGGTTCATAAACATTTTTTTCATTGCCTTTTCATTCTCCCTATCTATATTTTTTAAAACATATCCTACCCGGCGGTAATATCCGAACATGCGTGGACAGGCGGATACTCCTCCAGATTACATTTTCGAGATTATATTAACACACCAGTATAAAATCAATTTTTAAGCTGCGTAAAAAACAGGTAAAATGAAAAGTGTTATGCTTTAGAGTTATGATATCCATGGGAGCGTTTATGCTCGAACCGTCGTAATCAAGCCATCGCAGATTCCCTCGATGATAAACTCTCCACTTCCCGCAGGAAGGAACAGGCTGTCACCTTTTTTGTATTCCGCAGACTCATCACCGCAGACAACCGTTCCCTCGCCATCCAGCACGAGAATGCTGACAAAAGTTTTCTCTGTCGCCTTACCGGTGAGCTTTGCCGCAGTTTCCCCATCCAGATACAATCTGTCCACGGTAAAATATTCGCAGTCCGCAATGTGTGGATACTGGCTGCTATCCTTCTTCGGCCTCTCTCTTTTTGTGACATCCAACGCCTTGTCGATATGAAGCTCCCGCCTGTTTCCGTCCTTGTCAGTACGTCCGTAATCATATACACGGTATGTCACATTAGAATTTTGCTGGATCTCAGCAATGACAATATTTTTGCCGATGGCATGAATGGTGCCGGCTTCAATAAAGAATACATCCCCTTTATGCACTGGAACCTGGTTGAGAACTTCTAGCAAAGTATCTTCCTCAATTCGTCTGGCAAACTCTTCCCTGCTGATTTCTTTTTTAAAACCATAATAAAGGAAGGCATCCTCTCCGGCGTCCATAATATACCACATTTCGGTTTTACCGTACTGCCCTTCCCGCTCCAGCGCATACTGATTATCCGGATGTACCTGGATAGACAGATTGTCCTGCGCATCTATGAATTTAATGAGAATCGGAAAATTATCAAAACGCTCGCAATGAGTTCCCAGCACCGCTTTTCCTTGCAGCGCAATATATTCTTCTAAGGTTTTTCCCGCATATTCTCCATTGGATATATAGGATGGACCATCCGGATGACAGGAAAGCTCCCAGGTCTCGGCAAGGACTTCTCCTGTCTTCTCCTTTCCATACTCTTCCGCCAGCCTGCATCCACCCCAGATATAGTCTTTTCCACTTGGCTTTAATTTTAAAATTCCCATATGTTTTCTCCTGCCTCCCTCATTTTTAGGCACCGCCGGCATTTTGCGGCGCACGAATTTCTGGGCGCACCGCTCCTATCTGCGGCACGGCACGTCAATTCTGACATCAACATCCACTGAATGATCCGATTATTTTTTCAACATGGAATGAATGGAGCGTTTCAGCACATCAAAAAATCCGAGGGAGCGAACCATGCGCTCTGACGGAACGTACTTGTTGATGGCTCGCAGAACCTCCTTCGGTTTCTTTGCCGCAAAAGAAAAAGTTCCGCTCCTCCTGGTCCGAATGGCGAACCGAGGAATGTATTTCCCCTTAAACATAACGGAAGCTATGACATAATCAATCTCCTCCCAGGGAATTTGAATATAATCATCACTCTTCCTGTCATTGTAAAATTCAAACCCTTTGTCACCAATCATAATATTCCCATAGATATTCATGCCATGAAAAGATGTTGCTTTTGCTACCATATCTACCTTTGTATTTAATGACTGAACCATATCCGTCCTCCTCGCAAGCCAGCCTGCACCCTATGCACAAGCGCATGGCCGAATCACTGCAAAAAAACCTGTATCCCGGGCCGAAGCCCAGGATACAGAAAAATAATTGTTATAAATTACAAAATACCAACAACGTGTCCAACGATACCAACAACGAACAGTGCGATGATGATAATAATCGGAGATACGTTTTTCTTTAACAGCCACATACACAGAAGAGTAAGCAGCAACGGTACAAATCCAGGAATCAGAGAATTTAAGTTGTCCTGTAAGGTTGTAACCTTTTCCGGAGAAAGAGACAGCCCTGATGAGTACTGTTCAAATGCCTGGCGGATGCCTTCTCCACCTGCCGGCAGACTGCTCCAGTCAATGTATGCTCCCTCACTAAGCTGCACGGTAGATACTACCGGTGTAAAATTGATGGATACCCATCTTTCAACCAACGCTCCCAACACGAACATACCGAGGATGGAAGCTGTCTTCGTAACTTTCTGTAAAAGTCCGCCGGAAAGGTCCTCGGAAATTTTTCCTCCTGCCTTGTAGCCGAACTCCTGTGTGTACCACATAAACGCCCAACGAATTACATTCCAAAGAACGAAGAAAAGAATCGGTCCAAGAATGCTGCCGCCCATAGCCAGAGATGCTCCGAGAGCTCCCAGCATCGGTCTTAATGTAAACCAGAATACAGGGTCGCCGACACCGGCCAAAGGTCCCATCATACCGACCTTCACACCCTGGATAGCCGCATCATCCACCTGAGCGCCGTTCGCTCTTTCTTCTTCAAGAGCCAGGGTCACGCCAAATATCGGGGATGCCACATAAGGATGCGTGTTGAAGAACTCCAGATGACGTTTCAACGCTTCTCTTTGTTCTTCTTTTGTCGTGTACAGCTTTTTGATAGCCGGAATCATTGCGAAACACCAACCACCATTCTGCATACGCTCATAGTTCCAGGAACCCTGAATAAAAGTGGAGCGGAGTGCTACAGCACGACGGTCTTTTTTCGATAATGTAATTTTCTCTGCCATTTCTATACCTCCCACTTTTAATAATCGTTCAAAATATCATCCAACGGGTCGCCCACGTTTCCGCCGCCACCGTTGCCTGAACCGCCGCTCTCAGATAATTTCAGATAAATCAGAGCCATAGCCAGGGCAATAGCACCGAGGGCAATCAGAGTTAAATCGGAAAGTGCCGCCAGACAGAAACCGATGGCGAAGAACGGCCAAACCTCTGCGGTTGCCATCATGTTGATAACCATCGCATAACCTACGGCTACTACCATACCACCACCGATGGCCATACCGTCGGTAAGCCATGCAGGCATGGAATTTAAGAAGTTCTGCACAACTTCTGCCGGAATGACAAGAAGCGCTGCGGCAGGGATGGCGATACGCAGACCCTGCATAACGATGGCAACAATCTGCCAAAACTCAACCATCTTGAAGTTAGCGTCCTCCGCTGCTGCATCCATACGATGAACGCAAGCCACGGACAGAGTACGAACAACCATGGTAAGGAACAGACCGGCTACTGCCAGTGGGATGGCCACAGCGATCGCCGTGCTGACACCTGCCGTACCCTGTCCACCAAGAACAAGGATGATGGCGGATGCTACGGAAGCCAGAGCGGCGTCAGGCGCAACGGCCGCACCGATGTTCGCCCATCCAAGAGCGATCATCTGCAATGTACCACCAAGGATGATGCCCGCTTCCAGGTTACCTGTTACAAGACCAATCAATGTGCATGCTACCAGCGGCTGATGGAACTGAAACTCATCCAAAATACCGCCTATACCAGCAAGAAAGGCAACTATAACAACTAATACCATTGAAATAATTGACATAACGTTTCCTCCTATTACTTTTCTGCATTAAGCGTTGGCAAGCTCTGCCTTTGCTTTTTTCAAAATATCGTCCATGTTTTCTTTGGAATCGGCCGGAACCTTACGAACATCGAAGGTAACGCCCTCTTTTTTCAATTCCTCGAAAGTTTCCACGTCCGCCATGTCCAGAGACAGAACTTTGTTCACTGCCACCTTGCCGGCAGAATGTGCCATGGAACCAATGTTCAGCTCTTTAATTTCCACACCGCCTCTGATAGCTGCGAGAGCATCCTGCGGAGTCTCGAAAAGAAGCAATGCTCTTGTGTCTCCAAAACGGGTGTCCTTGGACACATCAATCATCTTCTGAATCGGGATAACGTTTGCTTTTACCCCTGGAGGCGCTGCTTCACGAATCATGTTTTTACGCAAATCGTTGTGCGCCACGCTATCGGAAACGACGATGATTCTGTTAGGATTAGTGGTTTTTGTCCAGGCAGTTGCCACCTGTCCGTGAAGGAGACGGGAGTCGATACGCGCCAAAACGAATTTAATCTTGCCGTCGCCAATGACTGTACCTTCCGGAATGCTTCCTCTGCGCTGTGGCTGTGCCGCTGCCGGCGCTTCTTCTTTCTTCGGCTCCAGTGATTCAGGATAAATCCGAACACCTTCCTTTGCACTTCCGGCAATCTGTGTAGCTACCTCGTGAGCTGTGTCCATGGTCATACGGGAGCCGTATGCATCGATGAGCATCGGCAGGTTCAATCCGGCAACGATTGCCCATTTGTCTTCATGGCCGGAAATCAACCCGTTAGACTGATTGAATGGAGTACCACCCCATAAATCGACAAGAATCAGTACCTCATCCGGGTCATCGAAAGAAGCGACCGCCTCTTCCATCTTTCTTCTCACGTCATCCGGACCTTCGCTCGGCTGCAATGTAACTGCGGCGACATTTGGCTGTTCACCAAATATCATGGATGCCGATTGCAGGATACCCGTAGCAAAATCGCCGTGAGTTGCAAGAATAATTCCTACCATTTCATAATCACATCCTTTCACTCCTGATTAGAAATCATTCAGTTAATCTATCTCAAAATTTATTTCAAAATTTGAAACAGCTTTTGTCGGAAAACTTCGTCGG
>JAUNJG010000142.1 GCA_030533385.1 Eubacteriales bacterium
AGTAAGCCGCCTATCTTTTCCAGGGACAGGGCGGCTTACTTATTTTTCAAATTCAAAATCCCGATGATTACAAGGCAAAATGTCAGAATCACCATGAATTCCTCATATGTATTCATAAGCACCACTCCTTCCGCAAGACTCGGAACGAATGGCCGCACGCCCCTCCGGCTGCCTGGTTAAGGACATTATGAAATTTTTGGGATCATATTGCAAAGCCACAATAATATGCTATAATGTGCTTAGCAAGACAGCTGGCAGGCAGCGCACACTACCTGTTCCGGCGATAGAAATCAACTAAAAAATAGTCGCCTTCTCGGCCAAGAGATAGGGGCGGCTATTTTTTATGGTTCCATAAGTCCAGAATTGCAACAATCAGTAATGCGATAGTCAGCAGTACCATGAATTCCTCGTATGTACTCATAAAACATTCCCCCTTCCGCAAGACTCGGAACGGGTAGCGCCACCCCTACCAGCTGCCTCGGTAAGCACACCGTAGAAATGGATTGCAGCGGGCATCAGAAGCATTCCAGCCGCCCCCTCCCTCTTGATATATCTTCTTCCTGGTGATAATATAAGGCTAAAAATGAAAGGCGGTGTTAGTCTTGAAAGCAAATGAAATCGAACTTTATCAGGTAGATAGCCAGCTGTCAGTTACCATCAACGGTCAGGACATGTGTGGTTTGTTTTCTGGATACAATATTATTCATACATCCGACCGAGAATCCGAAGTATGGCTTCGGGTAAAAGGGACATGTACTATATCTGAGCTGTCAGCCAAGACAGAATCGTAGACGAAACTGCACTAGAAATCCTTTTTGGGGGATGCGGGGGATTATTTCCGCCTCCCCTCCCTGCCACGTCCTGCGTGGGCGTGTGAGTAGAAATATCATGTGGATTTAATGCCTGCATGGCAACACTTCCTTTCACTGCAGAAATAAAAATTATGCTCCATTACGTTGTACTTTTCTCCACAATTCATATCTTTTCATGTGCATTCATGGGTCGGCATTATCAAGCGTCCTCTGAAGAGTTAACAATACGAGCCAGGATTTCATACACATATTCCGTTTCTTTTGTTTCTAAAGGATATTGCTGGGCACCGAACTGGAAAGCAATACCATCTTTATATGGCGTCACAGCAGAAAGAGCCGTTATCCTTTTGTCGAAAGCCCCCTTATTGCCCGAGAACACCACTCTCTTATTCGTGATCGAGAGAACGCCTGGCGTCCGCTCCTGCACATCTCCCCTGATAGGAGTCGCTCTATGCGCTCCAAGCCGTACAGACATGCCTTTTGCTATTCTAATGCTGGTTCCCTGGCTTCCTCCGGAATATCCAACGATCACGTTTTTTGTTTTTACGAACGTGGCAGGCCCGCAGTAGTGACAAGTCTCTCCGTTGGAAAGCACGAGATTTGACGTTGTAATGATCGGCAGCTCCGCATTTGCATCCAGCCGCCTGGGCCTGTTCCCCTGGATGCGTTCGCCTTTGATTGCTGCCGCCAGGTAGCGAATCACATCTACAAACCAACCTATGCCGAATAATCCAAGCGTACATAGGTACAGAATCCCCATTCCGGCTTTCCTTTCTCTGAATTTATGCGCTCCAAAATAGCCAAAGAACAGGCAGATCACAAAGTCTGTCCATGCCGCCGTCCATACCATACAACATCCCCCCAATCATTATGCTATTTTTAGCTTTTCCTAGGTTTTCAAACGCCTGCGGCGCCGCCTGAAGGGGATTACTTCCCCGAAGCTTTTCTTATTGATCTCTCACCTGCTGCAACAGCTGCGGGATCTTCCAATTCAAAACATTTTCCGATTATAATGGCCCTTTGCTTTCTGTTTAATGAGCAGAAAGCACCGAGCAAATCCAATACTTCATTTGGATATTGGTTATAGTAATTCAAAACCATTGCCTCATCGTCAGTCAAGCTGTCTTTTTTAGGTTCGTTCAACAGGCGTTCTGTTTGAATATTCCTGCGTTTTTCCCTTTGCTCGTTCGTGTAAGAATTATCTATTTGAATACTATCGTCTTTTTTTGAATCTATTTCGTCAGATTTTTCCGCTCCGATCAGATATCCCACAGTAACATTAAAGACATTTGCGATTTTCGATATAGTATCGAGATCCGGCACCCTTCTCCCTTGTTCATACATTCCGATTGTGCTGGGAGATATGGAGAGCTTGTCTGCAAGTTCTTTTTGCGTCATATCATTTGCGGCTCTGAAAGATCGAATTGTTTCTCCGAGATTCATTGAGATGCCTCCTTGCCATGTTAGTTGTATTGTAACACACAATATGTGTAAAGACCACGTGCCACACAAAAAGTGTGATTAATTTCAAAATCTACTTGACGTCACACAAAATGTGTTGTAATATTACAATAAAGCACACATTATGTGTAGAAAGGAGGCCTCATGAAAAATCAAAAGCTCATTTTATTCAGAAAAGAAATGAACATGTCTGTTTCTGAAATGGCCAATAGAGTTGGAATTTCTGAATCATACTATGAAAAAATTGAGTATGGAGATCGTTCGCCTAGCTATAACTTTCTTACCAAGTTTAAAATAGCATTCCCAGAGTCTGATGCGGAAGATATTTTTTTGTCACAAAATCACACATTATGTGTAGAAAAATGATTATAACTTTATTTTAGCAGCGGGAGGACGAAAAGAAAATGTCAAACGTAACACCGAAGACAAGCTCAAACCCTTACTATCAGGCACG
>JAUNJG010000143.1 GCA_030533385.1 Eubacteriales bacterium
TTCTGTTATTCAGTTATCAATTTACCTGTTTTTTGCTCCCGCTTACTTAATCTTTGCTGCGAAAGCTTTTATATTCTATCATACTTAGTCGTGCTTGTCAAGAAGTTTTTTTCATTCCCTGAAGTTTCTTTCTTTCGAGCAACTTATTAAGTATACCACATTCTCGACAAATGTCAAGAAAAATTTGCAATCATCAAATTGATAATTGCAAATAACGGAGAAGAAGGGATTTGAACCCTTGCGCCGCTATTAACGACCTACTCACTTTCCAGGCGAGCCCCTTCGGCCTCTTGGGTACTTCTCCAAAACAAGCTTAATCACATCATCCGCAAAAAATACGGAGAAGGTGGGATTCGAACCCACGGTACCTTTCAGTATCACTGGTTTTCAAGACCAGCTCCTTAAACCACTCGGACACCTCTCCACAAGCTCTGATTTACCGTCGCTGCTAACTGCGACTTGCTTATACTATCACTTCCTCATAGAAATGTCAATACCCTTTTTTTAATTTTTTCCCAATCATGTAACGATTCCGCCATAACACCTTGCTTTTTCAGCTGACATTGCGGTCTGCTGCTTTTACTCATGTACAGGCACTCCATCCTGACAAGGTTCTCCCCCTGTCAGGTCAGGCAGGCGGGGAATATCCGTCTGCCTATGGCGTCCTGTCCCCGCCGGGAATTTCACCTTTTGCACCCCCATCTTTCTGTGATAAAAACACGGAAATCCGGATTCTTTTTTCTTCCTCATCTTTCATGTACTGCATCTCTCCCTGGTACTTCTTTGTAATTTCTTCTATAATTTTCATCCCATATCCGTGCTTCCCATGGTCACTCTTTCGGCTTTTAAAATCTACTTCGTCCGGTTCCGGACAAGAATTTTCCACCATGAAACACCAATCTGCTTCCTCTTGTACAATGGCAAGATACAAAAAACGTCGTCTCGGATTTTCTATCTTTTCATTGGCTTCTATGGCATTGTCCAGCATATTTTGCAACAGAGCGCTCAACTCTGTCTCCCCCATCGGAATCTGTCCAGAAAAATCAAAGAAGAACGTGAGGGGAATCTCCTTTTGACGACATTCTTCTTTTTTTATGGAACATAAAATATCGACAATCTCATTTTCACAGTACGATCGATGTGGGCATTCACGGTTTTTCTCTTCATATCTGGACAAAATCTCCTCCAATATCCTGATATGTCTTTTGACATCATGTTGATATTTTCTCATCTCGCTCATTTCTTCCTGTACATGCAGAGGCGTCCTGTCCATAGAAATCATCTTTTCGGAGGTACAGCCTTTTCGTCTTTCCCGACGGCACTTTTTTCGTTCCAGGCTGACGATGATTTTTGCCTGCCCGTCTTTTCGTTCTATGCGAGTGACTCCCTCGTATTGTCTTACAAGATATTGAAACCGGACTTTTTGCAGCAGTTCTTTGCAAAGCCCCCAAAAAACATGAGAACTTTTTTCTCCTTCCGGTTCTCCCACCCTGACATCCATCGTCAAAACCAGCTGATTCGCAATGGCGGCCGCATGAATACGAAGGAAGGCATCCTTTCTTTTGCCGGCGACAAAAGTCCGGTTCAGACCAAATTCCATCATTTGCATCAACAAAGACGCCACGTCCTCCACAAAAATATTTCCTCTGTCATATTGCTGGAAATAAATATCTGTCTCTATCTCCTCTGACTGGCAAAACAAAACAAAATCATCCAATATACTGTTTATCAAAGGCTCATCGCAAAATAAAATGTTGTCCAAAAAGATGCAATCTTCTTTGAATTGTTGCAAAACCTTTTTCAATTCTTCGGGGGTTCTGGGATAGCAATCGAAAACCAAGGCTTTTTTTCTGCCTGAAATCGTCTGCCACCCCCCCCCCTTGAAAAAATTTACAGATGGCATTCCTTCCAACATACATTTCTCTGCTTTTTCGTAATATTCCTCTATACGCTCTTTGTTTTTCAGAAGCATTTTTCGTTTTTCCCGCAAAAGAAAAATGTGCAAACCTGTCACTCCTGCCCCCAGTCCTGCCAGTCCCAGCAAAAAAACAAAGAAAAAGCTCCCGCTCCACATCTGTATACCGCTTTCAAGAAAATGAAACATGCCATTCCACCGGCTCATCTCCATCCTCCTTCCGATATTTCACAATATTTTTTATCACCTTTTCACAAATTTATTTCTGACTAAAACGTATTCAAAGGCACGTCTTCCTCAAAGGGACGAATAGTGCGGATGGTGACATAATACCCATATCCCCCATTCACTTCCACATAAACTCTCTCGCCTTTTCTGTGTCCAAGAAGAGCTTTCCCCAGGGGAGACTCAATGCTGACCCGGTTTTTCATAGAATCGGTCAGCACAGTAGTGACAAAGGAAAACTCTTCTTCTTCTCCTTCTTCTTCAAAGTAAAGAAGAACCGTTTTATTGACCCCTACCTGATCTTCATCTGCGTGATCCGACACAATCTCCGCAGTCCGTATCATTCTTTCCAGATATCGAATCCGGCTCTCGTTTCTGTTTTTTTCTTTTTTGGCTGCATGGTATTCAAAATTTTCACTTAAATCCCCGTGGGCCCTGGCCTCCTTTACATGATCCAGCAGCTCTTTTCGCACGACCACCTTTCGATGTTCTATCTCCTGTTTCATTTTGTCAATATCCTGCTGCGTAAGGTTTGTGTCAAGTAAACGTTGGCAACTTTTCTTTTGTTTTTCTTTCAAATGT
>JAUNJG010000144.1 GCA_030533385.1 Eubacteriales bacterium
TACATCTTTTTGACATCTCTGTTGCATCTATGCCCTAAAATCTGCTTTTCACCATTCTGGAACGAAAAGTCACTTTGAAGCAAAAGTTGGCATTTCCGGGACGAAAAGATGTGTCACAAAATTTGCTATGGATTTTTGTATAAAATGACGAAGATTTTACTTTTCCGAATCCTTCCAAACATTTCCCTTCTCCATGTTCTTTTGCAACTGATGAAACGACGCAAATAAAAAGATGTTCTTTCCTTTACATCTTCATGCACACTTTCCTATCCGTAGATGCACTAAAAAAGGGCAAAAAAATCCCCACCAGAAGCCATGCTGCATAACAACATGATTCCAGTGGGATTGCTTCATCTTTTCCTCATACGAATGAGATAGTTTACACTTTATGTGTCCCTCATTGCATCTTATTTTGCCTCGGAATGTTCTTCGGCTACACTTTCACTTTTCTTCCGCTTACCTCTCCTTTTCGGTTCTTCTCCCTTCGTCAGATCATAAATGATGATGTTCTCATTAGGGAAAAGTTCTCCATGAAAAGATACCGAAGATGTACCTTCACCTGCGATAAGTTTCCTGATTGCGGTCTGTAAAGCCGGCGCTTTAATCACCACAGCATACTTCTGTTTTTCCTTTTCTTTACTGAATTTTACAGCATTTTTTGAGCTTTCTTTGCACGTCTGGATAGCCACCTGTTTCTTCTCCGCATTGACCAGCATACGGATATATGGCGGATAATTCAATTCCACAGCCGTAGCCTTGTTGAATTTCAAGTTTGTCTCTGTCACCGTCAACACAGAATCTCCATGTGCCTGCTCTAAATCTACCTCCATAAATCCTTCCAAAATTCCTGATTCCTGCATAATAAAATCCTCTCTTTCTGTCTGGCTTTCGCCTTTTCCTATTGTTTTTTCTGTTGATTTGCTATCTGTATCTGCCAACTTTCCTGTGGCAGTCAGAAGCCTCGTTACGGATACTTCTTTCCATTCAGCGCTGATCGGGATAAATCCCCTGAGCCTTCCACCCTTAACCGGGATCAGCCGCTGCTGCTCACGTCTTTTCCATCCTCTCCATCTGGTCTGATCGAGGATTTCCTGCGTCTTGTCCCATATCTCCCGGCTAATGATTGCATCATGGTGATCTGCTATATAATACTGCGCTTCCTCTCCCTCATTCTTCTTAGTTTTATGAGTAAGGTAATCCACAGTGATGGTCTTTTGCATCAAAACATCGCCGCAGTATTTCTCATTACGGAGAATATTGCGGACGGCAGCGCTCGTCCATGAATTTCCGAACACGGTCCGCAGTTCCAGGCTGTTCAGCCGTTTCGCTATCAAATGAGGATGCACCCCCTGGACAAAGCTCTTATAAATCGTGCGCACGATCTGTGCCTCCTGTTCTATGATGACCATGTTCCCATCTTCATCCGTATCATATCCCAACAGCGAAGATGTCGGGATTTTCTGTGTGCCGTCCTTCATCCGGTTCTTGATCGCCCAACGGATATTGGCTGAGATGCTCCTGGACTCCTCCTGTGCAATGGAAGCCATTAGACTAAGTATCATATCCGTTTTCTCATCCAGAGCGTACAGACGCTCCTTTTCAAAATATATGTCCACCGGGGGATTTAAGGACTTCAATTTTCGGATGTTTGTCAGACAGTCCACCACATTCCTTGCAAAACGACTGATAGACTTTGTAATAACCATATCAATCTTTCCAGCCTCGCAGTCCTCGATCATTCTCTGGAAATGCTCCCGATGCTTGACCTGTGTCCCGCTGATGCCCTCATCCGCATAAATTCCGGCTAACACCCAGTCCTCATGAGCGCCAATATACTCCGTATAATGTTTGACCTGAAGCTCAAAGCTGCTGGCCTGCGCTTCCTCTGCCGTGCTTACACGGCAGTATGCCGCAACACGTTTTAGTGGAATCGGTTCACCCTCTTGCACGGTTCCTACGGTTGCAGGTATCACTTCTACGTCATACTGTTTTGGAAGGCTTTTCTTTCCCTTTTTCTTTTTTGCCCTGCGCTCTACGATGACCGGCTTTTGTGCCTGGGTACTTTCCTCCTCGGTAATCGCCACTGATTCCACCTCCCTTCCTTGCTATTTAGCCGCACTCTCTGACTATGTTGTATGCAGCCAGCAAATCCTATTTTAACAGAAACATATCTAATTGGTACAGAAAATACCAATTAGAAACTTCTTAATTCTATTTTTACTGGATATAATCTCTATATGGTAAGTTAATTACCCTAATTATTCTCCGGGAGGTGAGAACGTGAACGCTAAATATCTTGGGGCGAATATCAAAAAATACCGGACGGCGCAGGGAATGACACAGGATTATGCCGCTGAAAAATGCAGCCTTTCCCCAAATTATTTCCGACAGATCGAGCTTGGTAATAAAATCCCCCGTTTGGAAACCTTCTTAAAGATAGCTGAGGTGCTGGATGTCCCAACTGACTTCCTCCTATGTAACAATCTGAGCCGTGAACATCAGATACGCACCGATGAGTTATATAAAAGGATTGAAAATCTTCCTGATAAAAAGAAACGATTTATCCTTAACGCTATGGAGAATTTAATAGAAGAAATAAAAGACGTGTAGCCCTTCTCCGCTGATATACCTGCAGAAAAGGGCTACCTTTCTATTATTTTATAATATTTTTGAGCCTGCTTACCGGAAATGCGATGATATAAAATACCGCCC
>JAUNJG010000063.1 GCA_030533385.1 Eubacteriales bacterium
ATCTCTTCCCTTTATTTTTTTCTTTTTTGCCAATGATAATTATACTCTAAGAGAAAAATGGAAGCCGACGTCTTGTTCTCACAAAACGTCGGCTTCCTTCTTACCTGTATCTTGTCCTTACAGTCTCTTTATTTTTTTACTTTCTTTTTCTTTTCATACGGAGTATTTTCAAGCGGAAGCTTGGTCTGGAACTCTCCGCTCAATTTATAATATGCTCCGGTGATTGCCGGGGCTGTCGGAATGGAAGTGATCTCGCCGATTCCGATGGCTCCATAAGCCACATCAATTCCTTCTTTTTCTACGATAATGGCTTCTACATCCGGCACCTTGTCTGCGCGGAACAGGCCGATGGTTCCATATTTTGACTTCACATATCCGCCGTCAAGCTCGTACTTTTCAGTCAGAGCATATCCCGTACTCATGATAACGCCACCCTCTATCTGGCCTTCGATGCTGATCGGGTTGACTGCTTTTCCTACGTCATGGGCTGCCACAATTTTCTTGATGGTGCCATCCTCGTTGAGAATGCACACATGAGTGGCATATCCATAGGCAACGTGAGATACCGGATTTGGCACATCGCTTCCCATCGGGTCGGTCTTTGCCAGGTATTCTCCATAAAACTCCTGTCCTTCCAACTCCTCTATAGACTTGGACGCAAGGGCTTCTTTTAATTTTTGAGCCGCCCTCTGCGTTGCCTCGCCCGTCACGAGAGTCTGTCTGGAACCGGAAGAAGTACCCGAATCCGGAGAATCTGCCGTACAAGGTCTACAGTATTTTATCTGTTCCAAAGTAAGTCCTGCCGTCTCTGACACCATCTGGGTCAGCACAGTTCCAAGACCCTGGCCAATACAGGAAGCTCCCGCATGAATCTCTGCCTTTCCATCTTTGATGATGAGACGGCAGCGTCCCCAGTCAGGCAGTCCGATGCCCACACCTGCATTCTTCATGGCACAGGCAATACCTGCATACGGCTCTTTTTCGTAGATTTCTTTTACTGCGTCCAGCGTCTCCGCCAAACCGGTGGACGGGTCTGCAATCTGCCCGTTCGGAAGTACCTGTCCCGGACGGATGGCATTGCGGTAACGAATTTCCCATGGAGAAATGCCTACTTTTTCTGCCAGCAGGTCAAGATTTCGCTCCGCACCAAAACAGGTCTGGGTCACACCGAATCCCCGGAAGGCACCTGCCGGAGGATTGTTTGTGTAAACGGCCTTTCCATCGATGTCAATCACCTGGAAGTTATACGGACCTGCCGCATGGGTACAGGCTCTTTGCAACACCGGTCCTCCGAGGGATGCGTAAGCTCCCGTGTCGGATACCACCGTGGCCTTCAATGCCGTGAGATAACCGTTTTCATCACAAGCTGTCGTGATGTCCATCCACATAGGATGACGCTTAGGATGAATCACCATGCTCTCCTGTCTTGTCAGCTTCACTTTTACAATTCTCTTGGTCAGATATGCGATGAGGGCTGCGTGATGCTGTACTGTCACGTCCTCTTTCCCGCCAAATCCGCCGCCGACCAGCATGTTTTCTACGATGACTTTTTCCGGCGGAAGTCCAAGCATATGGCAACATTCATGCTGGGTGTCATAAATACTCTGGTCTGTAGAGTAGATGTACACGCCATCATCAAACGGCATGGCCACCGCACACTCCGGCTCCAAAAAGGCATGCTCCGTCCACGGTGTTTCATAGTGCATCGTCACCTTGTGGGCAGATTCCTCAATGACTTTGTCTGCATCGCCTCGAACGAGATGCTCATGAGCCAGAAGATTGCTCTCATCATGAACATGAACCACCGGCGCATCTTCCTTCAGCGCTTCAAACGGATCGGTCACCGGTTCAAGCACCTCGTACTCTACCCGAATCTTTTTCTTTGCTTCTTCCAAAATCTCCTGCGTTTCCGCTGCCACCAGACAGATGGCATCTCCAAGATAATGGGTGACTGCTCCCACCGGAATCATCGTATCCCAATCCTGTTTCAGGTGTCCGACTTTCACACTGCCCGGCACGTCCTCCGCCCGGAAAACACCTATGACGCCTTCCATGGCCTCGGCTTCCTCGGTGTGAATTGCCAGCACTTTGGCACGAGGATACTCAGCGCGCACGGCGGAACCATAAATCATGCCGTCCATATAGATATCGTCCGGATAGAGACCGGTTCCAAGCACCTTCTCTTTTACATCGATTCTCTTCATCGCTGTTCCCACATCGACGTTCCCGCTCTCCTCGCTGACCGGAAGGTTTTCACGGAACATTTTTGCACTCAGCAAAATTCCGTCTATGATTTTTTTATATCCTGTACAACGACAGATGTTGTTGCGAATTGCCGCAGCAACCTCCACCCGGGAAGGATCCGGATTTCGGTCAATCAAGCCTTTGGCACACATCACCATGCCTGGGATACAGAATCCGCACTGTACTGCGCCCACGCTTCCAAAAGCATAGGTATACACTTCCTTCTCCCTCTCATTTAAGCCTTCCACTGTGACAATCTCCTTGCCTTCCACCTTGGAAAGCATCGGTACACAGGCTTTTGTCGTCTTTCCGTCAATCAGCACGGTACAAGTGCCGCATGCACCCTCGCTGCATCCGTCCTTTACGGAAGTTAAATGAAGGTCGTCACGCAAAAATCTCATGAGTTTTTTGTCTTTTTCTACTTCGTAGCTTTTTCCATTTACCTGAACTGTTATCATAACTCATTTCCTTTCATCCATGGCATCCGGTGCCATCCTTATGCCTCCGACATCACCTTTGTGCCGTGAGGAATGTAAACTCCCAGTTTTTCTTCAAGAATCTGACCATTTTCCGCTGCAAGCCTGCCTCGCAAATAAACCTTTTCTGCACGTCCATTGATCTCTGTTCCTTCCATCGGCGAATATCCGGCTGCCGAATAAGATTGATCCGCCCGGATCGTCCAATTTGCGTCAGGATTCCACACGACAATATCCGCATCACTTCCCGGAGCAATCACTCCCTTCCTTGGATAGAGGTGATAAAGCTTTGCCGGATTTTCTGACAGATAGCCACACATCTGCTCGGGAGTAATTTTTTTACTATTCACGCCAAACTGCCAGAGAAGAGCCGGCCTGTCCTGCGCTCCCGGCATTCCTCCCGGCGTTTTTGCAAAATCAGAAGCTCCCGCCTCTTTTTGTTCCGGCGTGAAACTGCAATGATCCGTGGCCACAGTGTCTATCTTTCCTTCCGAAAGCCCCTCCCACAAAGTTTTCTGATTCTCTTTCCTGCGAAGAGGAGGCGCACACATGTAAAGCCTTGCCTCATCAGAAGGCAGAGAGTAGCGGCTCTCATCCATCACGAGATACTGAGGACAAGTCTCAATGTAAACGGTTTGTCCTTCTTCCCTTGCCTTTAATACTTCCCGGTAAGCTGCCGCCGTACTCAGATGTACGACAATCACCGGCGTATCCACACATTTTGCAATTTTTAAAAGACGAGATACCGCTTCTGCCTCCGCTTCCTCGGGACGGGTGCCAGGATAGGCTGACACGTCCTCTCTGCCGCCTTTGTCCACAAGCTGCTCTTTTAACCTGGCGCTTATGATTCCATGGTTCTCGCAGTGAACACCGGCGATGGCCCCCACTTCTTTTAACCGTCTCAGAATGTGATACATCGTCTCATCATCCACACGGTTATCATAAGTCATGTAGAGCTTGAAAGAGGAAACTTCTTCTTTTGCAAGCTTCTCAATCTCCTCCCAACGCTCTTCATCCCACTGGGAGATCGCCATGTGAAAAGCGTAATCACAGGAGGACTCTCCGTCTGCCTTTCGATGCCAGTTGTCCATGGCCTGCGCAAAGCTCTCCCCCTCATACTGGGTGGCAAAATCTACGATGCACGTTGTTCCTCCAGCCAGCTCCGCTTTCGTTCCCGTGTCAAATTTATCTGCCGTAATCGTGTTGCATACTTCCAGCGCCATGTGAGTGTGGGCATCAATAAATCCCGGAAAGAGGTACTTTCCACTCACATCCACGATATCTGCATCCGAATCGGTCAGATTTTCTCCGACAGCGAGAATTTTTTCTCCCTGAACGAGAACATCAGCCACCTGTACTTTCTCGCCGCTGACGATCTTTCCTCCTTTTAGTAACAATTTCATCACGGATTCCTTCTTTCTGTATATAGTATATCTCTATAGTATATTCCGCCATGCAGTGACAAAAAACGGAACCGTCCGGCCATCCTTCCAGGCCTATCACTATCGTTGCTGCATATGCATAAGAATAGCTTCAGCGCCGGCACGCAGAACTCCCGCATGCCGACGCTTCTTCCCGACAACCTGATGCCGGAACACCTCTGTATGCTTTTCGTGGAAAGCCCTGTCATGCCGGATTCTTGCGGCAACTCCCGCTGCAAAATCCAACAGGCTGCCACAATATTATCTTAACAGATAACTATAATCTGCGCAAACGGTTTCCATCAGTTTCTGCAGACCTTCCGGAATTCTCGTTTCCTCTCCCTTCGTCCATACGCAGGTATCTCCCAGATAGCGTACCTTGCATTTGACAGCGTCCTTGTCAAGTACCACAAATCCCTGGTTCTTGCTGTCTTCCATATCTGCCTCATCGCCAAATAAGGTGAATTTGTCAAGATATGGTGCGCTGTCGTAAGGACAGAAGCTCTTACAGTTTCCACATTCGTTACACATATAGTCCACATGAATAATCTGATGTTTTTCCATTCCAGGAACACGGATAGACAGATTTGCTCTGTTCGGGCAAACTTCCACACAGTTCTCGCAGATATGGGAACATCCAAGACATCTTGCGCTCTCTTCCTTGCCTTCGCAAGTACTCATGAGATTTCCTTTTCTCTCATAAATCTTTTCGTCAGATGCAGCCTGGTCATATTCTTTTACAAGTTTCTCGCCAATCACTGCCTCCGCAGCCTTCAGACCGTCCCGAATACCTTCTACTACTGTAGCAGGTCCGCCAAGTCCGTCGCCGACTACATAGAAACCTTCCACGTTTGTCTCACAGGTGTCTCCATTGACAACCGCACGGCCTCTCTCGTTGACATTGATTCCATTTGCCTCGTACAGGGCGGAAGGAACACGCTCACCTACTGCTGCAATCACTGTATCAGCAGGAATCTCCTTGATTTCCTCTGTCTCAACTACGCCGCGTCTTCCGGATGCGTCGTAATCTCCCAGTTTCATCACCTTACAGATGAGCTTGCCATTTTCATGTTTTACCGGAGCCAGAAGTTCCATGAATTCAACACCATCTTCCAGTGCCATCACCAGTTCTTCCTCGTCCGCAGGCATGTAACGTTTTGTTCTTCTATATACAAGGTAGGAATGTTCTACTCCCTTTGTTCTCTTGACAGCTCTTGCCGTATCCATCGCCGTGTTTCCACCACCGATGACAACGACATTCTTTCCAAGGTCAAGATCGCCATCTTTTGCCTTAAACTCAGCCAGGAAACGCAGAGCATTGACCGGCTCTCCCGCTTCAAGTTTGAGTACGCCCGGCTCGTAAGCGCCCACTGCGAAAATTACCGCAGTGTAACCTTCTGCCTTCAAAGCTGCTCCATCTTTCACTTCCGTGTTCAAACGGATATCTACGCCCATCTTTTCCAGAAGCGCCGCATCCTTCGCAATATCTTCTGTGGAAATACGGAATCCAGGGATCACCTTCTGAACAACTCCGCCCAGTGCGCTCTCTTTTTCAAACAGGGTCACTTCCATTCCCGCTCTTCTCAGGAAGTATGCCGCAGACATTCCTGCCGGGCCTCCACCGATAACCGCTGCTTTTCCTTCTCTTGTCACAGCAGATGCGGAAACCTTGCCCATGAGAGCTTCATATCCGTTTTGTGCAGCCACAAGTTTCATATTGCGGATATGCACCGGATCCTCGTAGAAGTTACGGGTACACTTGCTCATACAATTGTGGGCACAGATGGTTCCTGTGATAAACGGAAGTGGGTTCTTTTCTGTAATCACGTCCATTGCTTCTTCATATTTGCCTTCATCCACCAGTTTCAGATAGGTGGTGATATCCTGATGAATCGGACATCCTTCTTTACAAGGAGCAACGAAACAGTCAAGCAACGGAACCTGCTCTTTCATCTTTCTTGATGGAAGCGGTTTTACTGCTTTCACATGATATTTACTTACCTTTGCATCGTCCGCCAGCTTCTGTGCCGCCTCCGGACAAATGCCCTTAAACACAGCGTTCTCTTCTTCCACCAGTTTTGCAATCTGGTTCATTCTGTCATATCCGCCCGGCTTTAAGAAGTTGGTCGCCATGGTTACCGGCCAAATTCCCGCATCCACGATGCCCTTCATGTTGTTGTAATCCGCACCGCCGGAATAAGAAATGCGAAGCTTGCCGTCAAACTCTTTCGCCAGCTTTGCAGCCAGAGCGATGGACAGCGGATATAAGGATTTACCGGACATGTACATCTCTTCACTAGGAAGCTCGTTCTGCTTTACATCCACCGGGAAGGTGTTTGTAATCTTCACACCAAATTCCAGATTTCTTTCCTGACAGACAGCCATCAGTCTCTGGAACATCGGAACAGCATCCTCATACTGCAAATCATCCAAGAAGTGGAAATCACCGAAAGCAACGTAATCATATCCCATCTCATCCATGGTCTTTCTGGCGAACTCATATCCAAGGAGGGTCGGATTACATTTGATAAAGGTGTGGAAACCTTTTTCCGTGATCAGGTACATTGCAATCTTCTCAATTTCCTGCGGAGGACATCCGTGAAGAGTGGAGATGGTAGCGGAGTTACAAATCTCTCCGGAAATGTTTTCGATATCTTCTTTTGTTACCTTCTCGAACAAATCAACATTTGCCAGAAGATACTCTTTGCAGGAGCGGAAAATCTCAGAATCATCAGCCTTCTGCATGGTATTAAGGAAGGTGTCAATCTTTTCTGACTTAATTCCCGCCAGGTCGTAACCTACGCTGATGTTGAACTGGAATCCATCCATATCTCCCAGCCCAAACTCTTTGGAAATCACTTTCAACAGGAACCATGCCTTAATGTACTCTTCCATCGCCTGAGGTACATACAACTCCGTGGACCACTCACAGTTGTAACACTCGTCATCAGCCTTGATACACGGCTTGTTCACGCAGGCTGCCAGCTCCGCTCCGTCCATAATCTGCACTGTTTTTAACTCAAAAAAACGGCTTCCTGTATAATAAGCCGCCACAATGTTTTGTGTGAGCTGGGTGTGAGGGCCTGCCGCCGGTCCCAGAGGTGTCTCCAGAGGGCGCTCAAAAATCGTTCTGTTGTACTTGCTGTTGGCAACATAAGGATGACGCTCTCCAAATACGGTGCCGCTGTTTTTCTTCTCTGTCAGAATCCAATTCAAAAGTTGCTCAAAGGACATAGGTCTCATGATATCGCTCATAATTTTTTCCTCCTGATGGTTCATGGTTTGTTTCCGACAGGACGCCAGAGAGTCTCCTTGCACCTCTGGCGCCTTGCCATTTATGATTGTTTATATTGAATCCTTGTTTCTAATCTTTATTCCTTGTCTTTCGGTAAAATCATATTCAGCAGTACCGCAAAAATCGTCGCAAGCACTACCGGGGACGCAGCAAAAGTGTTATTGATAATGGACTGGAAAGCCTCCAGGCTCATGCTAAGATGCAGCGCCGTGTGGATGGTCTGTGACAGCTGATTGAGACATCCGTTACAAAGAGACACACCCATACCGATGGCAACAGAAAGTCCTGCCACCGTCGTATTGCGGGCTGACATTCCCTCGCTCACGAGAAGCTTGATTCCCGTCATGGCGATGGATGCGAACACGGAAGCAACCGCACCACCAAGCACACACTGCGGAATGGTGCGAAGAAGGGCGGAAAACTTAGGGCAAAGTCCTGCCACAAGAAGGACAAGGGACGCCACTGTAAACACCTTTCTCGCAACAACTTTCGTGGAACCTACGATACCTACGTTCTGGCTGTAGGTAGCCGTAGGAGGACACCCGAACAGAGCGCTCACGATGTTGCTGACGCCGTATCCTATGATACCCCCGTTCAGCTCCTCGTTCGTAGGCAGACGATCCATACCACCGCTCGTGGTGGCGGACAGGTCTCCCATGGCCTGAATGGAGTTTACGAGGAACAGCAGTCCAAGAGGTATGATGGCTGACACATCAAACTTCACACCGAACGCAAGCGGCATTGGAAGCTGGAACCATCCTGCCGTGCCAAGAGCCGAGAAATCGACCATGCCAAAGCAGAGTGCTAAAATGTAGCCACACACCAATCCCATCAGAATGGATGCCAGTTTTAAGATACCTTTTCCATAAAAATTCAATCCGATAACAATGCCAAGAGTCACAAAAGATACCAGCCAGTTCTGCCAGGAGCCATATACCAGCGCCTCAGTCTTTCCCTGCGTCTCCACGACAAGCTCATAGGTGTTGGCTGAATTTCCTGCCATGTAGTTGACCGCCGTCTTGTAGAGGGAAAGTCCGATGGCAAACACAACCGTACCGATTACCAACGGTGGGAACAGCTTTCTAATCTGCTTGATGGTCAGTCCTACTATGATAGCTACAATACCGCCGAAAATCATTCCGCCGAAAATCGTGTCAACGTCCTGCGCCTGCGCCGCAAGCGCCGTCATCGTCGGAACGTAAGCAAAGCTTACTCCGATGATGACCGGAAGGCCGGAGCCAAGCTTAATCTTATTTCCATATAACTGAAGTAAAGTGGACAGTGCGGCAAATACGAGGGACATCTGAATCAGAAGACCTGTATTCACGTTTCCTCCGGCGTTGTTCGCTGCGTTGGCAACGAGAATCGCCGGGGTTACAATACCGACAACGGCTGCCAGCACATGCTGGAGGGCCATCGGAATCAATTCTCCTACTGGGGGATTTCCATCCCATTTAAACAGTTCAGATGTGCCGTTATTTTTCATTTCATCCTTTTTTCCGCCCATGATTTTTCCCTTTCTCTTTTCCTATATGTATGATGTCGCTTTATGCGTTAATCCGGTTTGCAAGGGCTGCCGCTGCCTGTCTGCAATCTGCCATCACTTTCTCTTCATCAATCTGAGTCAGGCAGCGATCCTTCATGAGAACCTTTCCGTTGGCAACGGTTGTGACTACATCATGTCCCGATACGCCAAACAGAAGATGTCCGTTCACATTATCTGCATTCATAGGTGTCAGCGGGTCATAATCCACCACAATCACATCGGCTGCCGCGCCTTCTTTCAGCACGCCCAGCTCCTGTTTGAAATATCTTGCTGCAATTTTTGCATTGTTTTCAAAGAGCATCTGAGGAACCTCTCCCCATGCAGTTGTCGGGTCGCAAAGGTGATGTTTGTGAAGAACGTTTGCCACCTTGTAAGACTCCATCATGTCATGGGTGTATCCATCAGTACCAAGTCCCGTCAAAATTCCTCTGTGTACCAACTCCATGGTTGGAGGACATCCGCAGGCATTTCCCATGTTGGATTCCGGGTTATGTACTACCATGGTGCCGGTTTCCTTGATGAGTTCCATCTCATGAGGATTGATGTAGATACAGTGTGCAAGCAAGGTCTTCTCTCCGAGAATACCACAATCCATCAGTCTGTCCACAATCCTCTTTCCGTAATGTTTCAGACAGTGATGAAGATCTTCAATACCCTCTGCCACATGAATGTGATATCCAACTTCTTCCGGCTTGTTCGCTGCCGCAAAGGCCATCGTCTCGTCTGAGATGGTGAACTGTGCGTGCATTCCCATCATGCCTGCTATCATGCCGCTGTCATCTTTTAATGCGTGACGAATGAACTCTGCATTTTCCAGAACGGACTCTCTTGCCTTGTCCATTCCGTCCCTGTCAGATATCTCATAGCAGAGGCAGGAGCGAACGCCCGTCTCCTTCGCCGCCTTCTCGATCTCGAACAAAGATCCGCTGATGGAACCAAAGCTGGCATGGTGGTCAAACACCGTCGTGACACCGTTTTTGATGGAATCAATATAAGTAGCCATCGCACTTAAATAGGTATCTTGCAGCGTAAGATTTCTGTCAATGGTCCACCACATTCCATCCAGAATGTCCAGGAAGCCGTTCGGATTGTATCCATTAATAGAAAGTCCCCTCGCAAAAGCACTGTAAATATGCTCGTGGGCATTGATGAAGGCCGGCATAATCAGACCGCCTTTTGCATCAATGAACTCTGCGTCCGGATAAGCGGCTTTCATGTCCGCCGTCGTTCCGACCTTGCAGATGGCGTTCCCATCCATTACGACTGCCCCGTCTTCCAGAAACGGCATCTCATTGTTTCTCGTGATCAGTCTTCCATTTCCTAAAATCAACATTTTTCCATCTCCTTTTTTCTATTGATTTTTATTCATTTTCATACACCATCTAAGATGCGTATTTTCACTTTATTGTGTATATCACACATTTATCGTAGTGCATGGATACATCATACCATTAAAATCGCACAAAATCAACACTAATCCTAAAAAAATTTTTTGATTACCTAAATTTTTTTTAGAAAAACTATTGACTATGAAAAATTTTATGCTATGATGGTCATTAGAAACAGACAGTTGTTCCTCCGGCAGGTGCTTGCACCCAGGGAAGACATCAGTGTTTTCGCTCCGCCTTCCTTATATTATAAGGCAGTCACAATGCCCGATGATATGGGACAATGCTACGGTGTGGAGCAGACAACAGAGACAGGGATTGTTTCTGCTGAAGGGAACGTAAAGCAAACAGGAAAGGCAGGTGAGAAAAATAGAACCGAAACTTCTGTTTTTAACACAGCTTGCACATGGTCTTGCCGTTCAATTTGGCAGCGCCTGTGAAGTTGTCATCCACGATCTCCGAAAAAGAGATTTAGAAAATTCCATCGTATACATTGAAAATGGTCATGTAACAGACCGGTGTATCGGCGACGGCCCTTCCGAAATCGTGTTAGAGTCCCTGAGTTCTGACCCGGGCAGGGTAAAAGCCAAACTGGCCTATCTCACCAAGACGGAAGACGGCAGGATATTAAAATCCAGCACCCTCTACATCAGAAATGAGAAGGGGGGAATTGATTTTATTTTTTCTATAAATTATGATATTACTTCTCTTATGGCGGCCGAGAAGGAAATTCACGCATTGATTCACACGGAGGAGAGTTCTCCTTCCCAGGAAATAGAGGAGCCTACAAAGATTACTCACAATGTCAACGAGCTTCTCGATATGCTGATAGAACAGGCCGTCGCCAAGGCCGGGAAGCCTGTGACGCTGATGGACAAAGACGACAAGATTGCCGTTGTTCAATATCTGAAAAATGCCGGTGCGTTTCTTATCACGAAATCCGGCGACAAGGTTTCCTCTCTTTTGGGAATATCCAAATTTACTCTTTACAGTTATATGGATAAAAGATAAGTAATCATCCATAAGAAAGAAAAAACAAAGGAATTCATTAGTTTTTTTAAGGAGGGTTTCACAATGGAAACAATTAAATGGGCTGTAAACAAAATGCCAAAGACAGACGATGCGCAGTTGCCAGTCATGGGACTTGACGAGGTCAGCAAGGCGAGAGCATTCCACAAAAGCTTCCCGCAGTACAGCGTGACTCCTCTCGCCAACCTTGACAAAATGGCCGAGCATCTCGGACTGAAGGAAGTCTATGTAAAAGACGAATCCTACCGTTTCGGCTTAAACGCTTTCAAGGTGCTGGGCGGCTCCTTCGCCATGGCCCGCTACATCGCAAAGCAGACAGGAAAAGATGTATCCGAGCTTCCATATGACGTACTCACGTCCGAGGAGCTGAAAAAAGAATTCGGACAGGCTACCTTCTTTACCGCAACAGATGGAAACCACGGCCGCGGTGTTGCCTGGGCAGCAAACAGACTGGGGCAGAAATCTGTTGTCCTCATGCCGAAGGGAAGCACACAGACAAGATTGAACAACATCCTTGCAGAGGGAGCAAAGGCATCCATCGAAGAGTACAACTACGATGAATGTGTCCGCATGGCCAATGCCATGGCAGAAAAAACCGAGAACGGCATCATGGTACAGGATACTGCATGGGATGGATATGAAGAGATTCCTTCCTGGATCATGCAGGGCTATGGAACCATGGCAATGGAGGCTGACGAGCAGCTTCACGAGGCAGGCTGCGACCGTCCGACCCATGTGTTTGTACAGGCCGGTGTTGGTTCTCTTGCCGGTGCAGTTCAGGGATATTTTGCAAACCGCTACCCTGAAAATCCTCCAAAAGTTGTCGTTGTGGAAGCGGAAGCCGCTGCCTGCCTTTACAAGGGCGCTGCTGCCGGAGACGGAGACATCCGCATCGTTGACGGAGACATGGTTACCATCATGGCAGGACTTGCCTGCGGCGAGCCAAACACCATTTCCTGGGATATCCTGAAGAACCATGTAGACACCTTCATCGCCTCCCCTGACTGGGTAGCTGCCAAGGGAATGCGTATGCTTGCTGCTCCAATCAAAGGAGACCAGCCTGTTACTTCCGGAGAATCAGGTGCCGCTCCGTTCGGAACACTTGCCTGCATCATGACCATGGATGAATACAAACCTTTAAGAGAACATCTGGGACTGGATGAGAACTCAAAAGTTCTTCTCTTCTCCACAGAAGGAGATACCGACCCTGAAAGATACCAGTCTATCGTGTGGGACGGAAACGAAAAATAAAAAGAAACCCTATTAACTTATCATAAAACTTATAGATTCATTATCTACATATTAAGAAAAGGAGAAAAAAATTATGAATTTCGACAAAATCAAAGAAGTTGCACAGTCTTATGAAGCAGATATGACCAAATTCCTGCGTGATATCGTAAGAAATCCTGGCGAAAGCTGTGACGAGAAAGCACACATCGACACCATCGCAGCAGAGATGAAAAAAGTAGGCTTCGACGAAGTAGTGATCGACCCTCAGGGAAACGTTATCGGCTACATGGGAACCGGTGACAAAATCATCGCTTACGATGCACACATCGACACTGTTGGTATCGGAAACATCGAAAACTGGACCTTTGACCCATACGAAGGATATGAGACAGAGACAGAAATCGGTGGACGTGGCGTATCTGACCAGTGCGGCGGTATCGTATCTGCTGTTTACGGCGCAAAAATCATGAAAGACCTTGACCTGATTCCAGAAGGATGCAAAATCATGGTTGTCGGAACCGTTCAGGAAGAAGACTGTGACGGACTTTGCTGGCAGTACATCATCAACGAAGACAAGGTTCGCCCTGAGTTCGTTGTATCCACAGAGCCTACAGACGGCGGTATCTACCGCGGACAGAGAGGACGTATGGAAATCCGCATCGACGTAAAAGGTGTTTCCTGTCATGGTTCTGCACCGGAACGTGGTGACAACGCAATCTATAAGATGGCTGACATCATCCGCGACGTTCGCTCCCTCAATGAAAATGATGACGCTGATGAGACAGAAATCAAAGGCCTCGTAAAGATGCTCAACCCGAAATACAACCCAGACTGGGAAGAGGCTCGCTTCCTTGGCCGCGGTACTGTGACAGTATCCCAGATTTTCTACACCTCACCAAGCCGTTGTGCAGTAGCAGACTCCTGTGCAGTATCTCTTGACCGCCGTATGACCTTCGGCGAGACATGGGAAAGCTGCCTGGATGAAATCCGCGCTCTTCCAAGCGTACAGAAATACGGTGATGACGTTGTCGTTTCCATGTACAACTATGACCGTCCTTCCTACACCGGATGTGTTTACGAAATCGAGTGCTACTTCCCTACCTGGGCAATTCCAAAAGACCACAAGGTAACAAAAGCTCTGGAAGACGCTTACACCTCCCTGTACGGAGAAAAACGTATCGGTGCACCGGAAACTCTGGAAATGCGTCAGGCTCGTCCACTTACAGACAAATGGACCTTCTCCACCAACGGCGTTTCCATCATGGGAAGAAACGGCATCCCATGTATCGGTTTCGGACCTGGTGCAGAAGCACAGGCACACGCTCCTAACGAAAAGACCTGGAAACAGGATTTGGTTACCTGCGCCGCTGTTTACGCAGCTCTTCCAAACTCCTACTTTGCATAGGATACCATAATATACCTTATATACTTTTGCCCAAAATGGAGCCGGACAGCCGTCCGGTCTCTCCGGGGGCAAGCTTACCATGTTGGATGCAGCATTTGCTGAACCATGATATAAACTTTACCATTTCAAACACATTATTTTATTTTTATGGAGGATTATCACAATGAAAAAATTACAGGATTACATCGATAAGCTGAATGCACTGAACTTCAAAGAAATGTACAACGGAGACTTCTTCCTTACATGGGAAAAGACAGACGATGAAATCGAAGCTGTCTTCACCATCGCAGATGCTCTTCGCTACATGAGAGAAAACAACATCTCCACAAAAGTATTTGAAAGTGGTCTTGGAATCTCCTTATTCCGTGACAATTCTACCCGTACTCGTTTCTCCTTCGCATCTGCCTGCAACCTTCTTGGACTGGAAGTACAGGATCTTGACGAAGGAAAATCCCAGGTTGCTCACGGAGAAACTGTTCGTGAGACAGCAAACATGATTTCTTTCATGGCTGACGTTATCGGTATCCGTGACGACATGTACATCGGAAAAGGAAATGCATACATGCACGAAGTAGTAGATTCTGTAACAGAAGGAAACAAAGCTGGAATCCTTGAGCAGAAACCTACCCTTGTAAACCTGCAGTGTGATATCGACCACCCAACACAGGCTATGGCTGATATGCTTCATATCATCCATGAGTTTGGCGGCGTGGAAAACCTGAAAGGCAAAAAACTTGCCATGACATGGGCTTACTCTCCTTCTTACGGAAAACCTCTCTCCGTTCCACAGGGTATCATCGGTCTGATGACACGTTTTGGTATGGACGTTGTTCTTGCTCATCCGGAAGGATATGAAATCTTCCCTGAAGTTGAAGAAGTTGCTGCTGAAAACGCTAAGAAATCCGGCGGTTCCTTCAAAAAGACCAACGATATGGCAGAGGCATTCAAAGACGCTGATATCGTATATCCAAAGAGCTGGGCTCCTTTCGCTGCTATGGAAAAACGTA
>JAUNJG010000145.1 GCA_030533385.1 Eubacteriales bacterium
GATCTCTTCCCTTTATTTTTTTCTTTTTTGCCAATGATAATTATACTCTAAGTGTGATTTTAGCAAAACGAAAGAAAAGGTGTGATATAATGAGCCGTACAATGTCCTGTGTAAAAATAAAAGAGACATAGGACAAAGACATCGAGACGGAGTGATGAGGTGACAAAATGATCTATTTTGATAATGCGGCGACAACCTTAAAAAAACCGGAATCTGTGATACAGGCAGTGTGTGACGCCATGAGAATGATGGGGAATGCTGCTCGGGGCGCTCATGAAGCGTCGCTGTCCAGTATGAGAGTTGTCTATGATACGAGGAAACTTTTGTGTGAGATGTTTGGAGGAGACAGACCGGAGCGCACGGCTTTTACCATGAATTCCACAATGGCGCTGAATATAGCGATACAGGGAACATTGCAGGCCGGGGATCATGTGATTACAACTGCATTGGAGCATAATTCGGTACTCAGGCCATTGTATTTGATGAAAGAGAGAGGCGTTTCTCTCACCATTTTGCAGGCAGATGAAAAAGGAAATATTAATTATGAGGAGATGGAGAGAGAAATTAGACCAAATACGAGAGCGGTAGTTTGTACGCACGGATCTAATTTGACAGGAAATATTGTCGATATTGCCCGGGTGGGAGAATTGTGCAGAAAAAACAAATTGCTGTTGATTGTGGATGCGTCCCAGACTGCCGGAATTCTGCCGCTGAATATGAAGGAGATGGGAATTTCTGTGGTATGTTTCACGGGGCACAAAGGACTGATGGGTCCCCAGGGAACCGGCGGCCTTGTAGTAAGAGAGGGGGTTTCCATCCGGCCATTTTGTGTGGGAGGAAGCGGGATACATTCTTATAGTAAAATTCAGCCGGAAGATTTTCCGACCGTGCTGGAGGCGGGAACGTTGAACAGTCATGGTATTGCCGGCCTGCATGCTGCTCTTTTGTATATCAAAGAGCAAGGAGCGGAAACACTCTGTCAGCGGGAACAAAAACTGATGAGGTTATTTTATGAGGGGGTCAGAAAGATTCCGGGAATAAAAATTTACGGAGATTTTTCCTTAGAAAAGCGAGCGCCGATTGTGACTCTAAATATAGAAGATTATGATTCCGGGCAAGTCAGCGATGAGCTGTTGACCCGATTTGGCATTGCTACCAGAGCAGGGGCGCACTGTGCGCCTTTGATGCATGAAGCGCTGGGCACAAAGGAGCAGGGGGCGGTGCGATTTAGCTTTTCTCATTTCAATACGGAAGAAGAAATTCAAAAAGGAATTGAGGCGGTAAAAATATTGGCGACCGAATGAAGGCGGTTGCGGAGGTACATCGGTCTGTGGTATATTAAAAAAGTGAAACAAGAGAATCTCTGGAAGAAAAGGGAGGCAATGGAATGAAAACAAGGAAAAAATTCATGTATGCGGTCTCTGCTCTTTTTGCTTTGTGTATGGTGATGACCCTGACCGTGCGGGCGGAGGCGGCGAAGATGAAGACAGTGATAGCGGAGAAGAATTCTGTAAAGCTTATGGATGTCCCGCAGTTTTCCATACAATACCTTGATGCAGAAAGTGGAGAAGCAGGAATCAAGGTGCTGGGAGATGGAAGTTGGATGAGGGTTGGAATTTTTGACGTCGATGCGAATCTGATAGTATATAAAGATTGTATTTCTTATGCGTCCTTCAGTGGATTGAGTAAAAATAAGGTATACTACTATAGTGTGCAGTCTTTGGACGACAATAAGCAGCCAACATCTGAGTGGGCGTCTCCGAGAGCTTTTACTACGATTCTAAATTCTAAGGTGAAGTTGAAAACAGTAAAAAATAAAAGGGTAGTTAAATTAAAAGTACCGAAAATCAGAGGAATTAAAAATTATACAGTATCAATTTCCAGAAAAAGTGACGGAAAATATAAGAAAATAAAAACGATGAAACCGGGAAAAAAATTAACGGTTTCCAAGTTTAAGAATAAGGCATTTAAAAACGGTCCTTATTATATAAAGGTAAATTATAAGACCAAGGATCAAGTTGTCTGTGATGATTTTAAGAAAGGATATGTAACTTTTTATACGATATATCGTTAAAGAAAAATGAAGAAGAGATGTAGATAGTTACATGGGCTGACTCCCTCTTAGGCGGCAGGAAAAATAATAAAATTCGGTCGCTTAGGAGGGGGCTTTTTTTGTTCCACATTCTGACAGGAGGCTGGTGCATGTATACCATGCCATTTTCTGATGAATTTTTTACGAGAAAAAAATGCCGCCCTGAGAAATGGAGGATATCCATTTCCCGGGACGGTAAAAGATGTATTTCTATAGAAATTGACAAGATTAATTTAATTCATCAACCACTTTCTGGATAGCTGCCAGTGCATCTTCCGGAAGCTTGTCGAAGCCGCCCTTGAAGGTATCACGGGATTTTACGAACTCCAGACGGTCGTTCATGCGGGCCTTTAATTGTGCCAGATATTCTGCGTCATTTAAGTCAGGTACGAAGCCTTCCCATTCGCAGATTTCGATGTCCTCAAAAGGTCCCCACTGCTTGAACTGAGCCTTTCCTTCCACAACAGCTTCCAGAACGCCCAGAGTGTCTTCTTTCTGTACCTTTTTGCCCATGAACTCACCGGTGTTGATGATGTAGCAGTCCACGTTTTTCTCTGCCACCAGTTTTTTGAATTTTTCATAGTCGTTGGCCAGAGGAT
>JAUNJG010000064.1 GCA_030533385.1 Eubacteriales bacterium
GATCTCTTCCCTTTATTTTTTTCTTTTTTGCCAATGATAATTATACTCTAAGTATGATATATTGCACAAAAAGGTATTCCACCATGACATCTCGGGTCCGCAGTCAAACCTTCGATAAAGACGAAACGCAAGTTCATGACGTCTGCCCCCAGAAGTTTTCGCCAAAAATACGTCATGTTCAAGACTTACTTTCTTAATTTTCAGTCTTTTTCTTTTATTTATCTATATTTTATGTTATTTTTTATGTTTATCTGAAAATATTCTTTTATAATTTTTTTATATTTCATTGAGAATTTCACAAAACGAATGTTTCCCCCTTGACGGTCTGTCCACATTCTTTATCCACCGATCCTTTTGTGGATAATGTGGATAACTTGGTGGATAACTCGATTTTATCCCCCATTTTCTCTGTTTTTTTCGTGGATAACTCCCTGTGGTTATCCACTTGAAAATTTTTCCATTTTTTTGGCGTCCCAAAATCCTCAAAATTCTTATACATTTTGCACAAACTTTACTTTTTCTCTTCTACTGCACCCTTTTTTTCATTTTCTGAAATTAAAAGTGCTTTCTCGGGCTTTATTCTGAATTTTCCACCGACCGCAAAGAGAATTGCCCCAATAAAAATGCAGAAATCGCTGAGATTAAACACCAGCTCTCTGACGTATTTTATCGGAAACCGGGTCAAGCGGATGTAGTCTGTCACCGTTCCCTTTGCCAGCCTGTCTTGCACGTTGCAAAGGCCTCCTCCCACAAGAAGGGACAGCCCCAGGCCGCGGACGGTTCTTTTCTTTTTGGTTATGGCCTCCCAGGCCAGCAGCAGACCGCAGCCTGCCAACACAGCAGCACTGCATTTCGTGACCGCCTCTGCATCTTCCTTCCCTATACCGCAGGCTGCACCGGGATTTTCAAGACGGCGCAACTCTATTCCCATGGGAAAGGTTTTGACTCCGTCCTCCTCTTCCCTGTTCCTGATATACTCTTTTCCCATGGTGTCCGCTATGATCACTCTCGCAATCGTTTTTAAATAAATCAACTTCTTTCCTCCTCATGCATAATTTAAACTATACCTTACTCGAAAGGACTGATGGATTTTGCTGCCTGAAAAAGCGTTTTTGTCCGTCAGAGGCCTCTCTCATGTTTACCATACTAAAAATGGGGAAACGCCGGCTTTACATGACATCAGCTTTGATCTGTTTCCCGGCGAATTTACAGCCATCGTAGGCCCGTCAGGCTGTGGCAAATCGACTCTCCTTGACCTTCTGGCAGGGCTTCTTCCTGTGCAGAGCGGATATTTTTTTTATCCGTCCGGCATACGCCCGCCTAACATTGGATATATGCTGCAAAAAGACCATTTGTTAGAATATAGAACTATCTATAAAAATATCATTTTGGGGCTGGAAATTCAACATCGCCTCACAAAAGAAAATGACGCATATGTCCGGGGACTGATGGAACAGTACGGCATTGCCGACTTTGCCCACTCCTGGCCGCGGGAGCTGTCCGGAGGCATGAGACAACGAGCCGCCCTCATCCGTACTCTGGCCGGACATCCGGCCTTTCTTCTTTTGGATGAACCCTTCAGCGCCCTGGACTATCAGACAAGACTTGATGTGTCCGGCGATATCAGCCACATCATACGAGAACAAAAGCTGACCGCTCTCCTGGTCACCCACGATCTGTCGGAAGCCATCAGCATCGCGGACCGGGTAATCGTCCTTGGAAAACGTCCAGGCTCTATCCGCTCCATTGTTCCTGTTGATTTTGAAATGCCGGTGCGCCCAACCCCTCAGGAAGCCCGGCTTCATCCAAAGTTTCAGCAATACTTTAATCAAATATGGAAGGAGTTGAAGCATGATGACCTCTCCGCATAGCCCCGAACAGATTCTATTTATGAAAAAAATAAAACAGCACCGCAGACTGGTACGTTTTCTCCAATGGTTTCTCCTCCTCGCCTTCGTGACAGCCTGGGAACTTTGCTCAAACAGCGGCCTTATTAACTCCTTCATATTCAGCAGCCCTTCCCGCATGATAAAAAGCGGCGCAGAGCTTTACCGAGACGGCGCACTGCTCCCTCATCTGGGCATCACCCTGGCGGAGACCTTCGGCAGCTTTTTTCTCGTGGCATTGTTCACCATAGCCACGGCTGTCCTTCTGTGGTGGAATCAGACCCTCAGTGAAATTTTGGAGCCTTATCTCGTCATTTTGAACAGTCTCCCAAAATCTGCCATGGCACCGATTTTTATTGTCTGGCTGGGCAACAACATGAAGACCATTCTGGTGACCGCCATCTCGGTGGCCATCTTTGGCAGCATCCTGAACCTTTATACCAGCTTCCTGTCCACAGAGCCGGATAAAATCAAGCTGGTTCGCACTTTAAACGGCAGCCGCATCGACTGCCTCACAAAAGTTGTCCTGCCCCTGAATCTACCCGCCCTTTTAAGCATCTTAAAGGTGGACATCGGCCTGTGTCTGATCGGCGTGGTCATCGGAGAATTTCTCGCCGCCAGACAGGGTCTGGGATATCTGATTATCTATGGCTCTCAGGTCTTTAAAATGGACTGGGTCATGCTGTCCATCGTCCTGCTCTGCTTCATCGCCGCCGGGTTATATAAATGTCTTACCGTGCTGGAAAAATGGGCGGCGTCCCGGTGAACGTCTCTCTTTTAGAAACATCGAATCGAGGGGAAGGAAAACCTTTCCCTCCCCCCGAAAAACGCACCCGGATACCGCCTCGCCAGACTGGTCAAACACCCGGATTTATGCTATTCTTACAACAAGAAATCGTTGTGGTTATGCGTCCACAATTTCATATCTTTTGCACAGGAGGGGGTTGGCAAATGACATTAGAATATCGGATCCAGGTGGCGGAAGGATTGACGCCGGTGGAACTGGAAATAGGGACGTATGTAATAAAAAACAAAGAACAGGTAGCAGATATGACGATAGTCGAACTGGCTGAATACACACATGTATCCAAGTCATCCGTACACAGATTCTGTAAAAAACTGGGTTTTGAAGGGTTTAACGACCTGAAAGTAGCGGCGGTCAAAGACCTGGCAAATCAAAGAGAGAATCAGGATATCATTAATGTTAATTATCCTTTTGAGAGATCCGACGGTCCGCTGGTGATTGCGGATAAGCTGGCGAATCTTTACAAGACCGCCATTCAGGACACAAGGAATTACATAGATCCATTTTACATTCAGCAGATTGTGTCTCTTCTTCACCGCGCAAGGGTCATTGATATTTACACTCACGGACATAATCTGAATGCCGCAGAAAATTTCAAAGATAAAATGAATACCTTTGGCAGAAAAGTCAACTGCCCTACAAACTATTATGAGCAGTCTCTCACGGCACTCGCAGCCCGGGAGGGACACGTTGCACTGATTTTATCTTACTCCGGAAAGGCAACGTTTATCGAAAAAATTGCCAAAAAACTTTCCTCACAAAACATCCCGATGATTATCATCGGCAAATCCGGCTGTAACAAATATCCGGAATACATCCAGCACGTACTCTACATCAGCGGAAAAGAAAAGCTGCGCAACCGCATTTCCCAGTTCTCCTCTCACATTGCCATGCAGTATATCCTGGACGTTTTATTTTCCTGCATTTATAACAAAGACCGCACCGAAAATATTGCTTACTTGAAAAAAGTGATAGATTTCATGGACGATCGGAGCGTGGCCGACGACGAATAACCCCTTTTCTTTGCGAATCTGTTATTCGCCATCAGGCATATTTCCTCTTCATAAAAATAACAAAAAGTTTCAGAAAGTGTCAAAAATAAGCTGACACTTTCTTTTATTTTGGAAAAAAGCATCAGAATAAAACAATATAATTGCTTTTTGCTATCCAAAACAACTATAACTTAAATACAAAAACCTATAGTTTTATTCAAATTTCATAGGAGGTTATTTATGAAAGAAGGAGTAAAAATTGTAACGATTGGCGGAGGAAGCAGCTACACGCCAGAGTTGATGGAAGGTTTTATCAAACGATACGATCAGCTTCCCGTGAAAGAAATCTGGCTTGTGGACATTGAAGATGGAAAGGAGAAGCTGGAAATCGTCGGCGGACTGGCGCAAAGAATGTGGGACGCATCTCCATATGATGTGAAAGTATACACAAGCTTAGACCGCAAGGAAGCGCTCCGGGACGCAAACTTCGTGACCACACAATTCCGGGTAGGGCTTTTGGATGCCCGCATCAAGGACGAGAGAATCCCTGCCCTGCATGGCATGTTAGGACAGGAGACAAACGGCGCCGGCGGTATGTTCAAGGCGTTCCGCACGGTTCCTGTCATCGGACAGATTGTCGAGGACATGAAGGAAGTCTGCCCAGACGCATGGCTGATAAACTTCACAAATCCAAGCGGAATGATCACGGAAGCCGTCATCAAGCACTTTGGATGGAAAAAATGTATCGGATTATGTAACGTCCCTACAATTGCAATGATGTCAGAACCGGACATCCTCGGAAAGGACATCAAAGATTTGAACTATCGTTTCGCAGGCCTGAACCATTTTCACTGGCATAAAGTGTACGACGAAAAGGGAAATGATCTCACACCGGTCATCATTGAAAACATCAACGAAAAAAATAACGGTACCCCGGTCAACCTTTACCAGGCACCTTTTTCCAAAGAACTACTTCGCAGCATGAACCTCGTTCCATGTGGATATCACAGATATTATTATATGAAGCAGGCCATGCTTGATCATGCGATGGAAGAGTTCCACGAAGGCGGTACAAGGGCGGAGCAGATGAAGCAGACGGAGAAGGAACTGTTCGAGATATACAAAAACTCCCAGCTTCATGAAAAACCGGAACAGCTTTCTAAAAGAGGCGGAACCTATTACAGCGACGCAGCTTGCGAATGTATCTGCGCCATCTACGGCAACAAGAAAATCCACATGGTAGTCAGCACACAGAACAACGGCGCCATCCCTTGTCTGGCCGACGATTCCATCGTGGAAGTATCCTGCGAAATTTCTGCCACGGGCGCTCAGCCGATGGCATGGGGCAAAATGAGACCGGCAGAAAAAGGCTGGTTACAGCTCATGAAAGCGATGGAAGAATGTACCATCGAGGCGGCCATCACCGGAGATTATGGTCTTGCATTAGAGGCATTCACGTTAAATCCTCTGGTAGAAAATAATGAGGAAACCCAGGTTGTGCTGGACGAACTGCTCGTCGCCCACGAAAAATATCTGCCACAATTTAAAGAGAAAATTCAGGAGCTGAAGGAAAGAGGCGTTCATTCCACCGACCCAGTTGTCATGGACTTGATGGAGAACGGAAAATAAACGGGGAGTATCGCAGTGAGTGTAACAAATGAATCATTCGGAACATTGCCTGACGGGAGAGACGTCCGGCTGCTGACGCTGCGCAACAAACATGGTTTCACAGTCCAGGTGACAAATTTCGGTGTCAATATTGTTTCCATTCTGGTAAAAAACCGGCAGGGCAATTTTATAGACGTCTCACTTGGTTATGACAATCTGGAACAATACACGGACAATTACCCAATGTTTGGCGCCACTGTCGGAAGAAACGTCAACCGAATTTCAAATGCACAGTTTACATTGGACGGACACCAGTACCATCTTGTGAAAAACAGAGGAAGACACAATATCCACAGCCACAAAGAACACGGATTTCACAAAGTGCTGTGGGACGTGGAAATCTCAGGGGAAAACGCAGTGAAATTTTCCTATACAAGTCCAGATGGCGAGAACGGTTTCCCCGGCGAAGTCAGATTTTCCATCGTCTATACGGTGACGGAAGGTGACGGACTTTTGATATCCTACTGCGGCGTTCCCGATCGAACTACCATTTTAAATGTAACAAATCATAACTATTTTAATCTATCCGGACATGACAGCGGAACAATTAATAAAACTCAGGTTCGGATAAATGCAGATATGTACACCCCGGTGGATGCGGACGTGATTCCCACGGGAGAGATTCGTCCTCTCGCCGGCTCTGCGCTGGATTTTTGCAACTGGAAAGAAATCGGGGAAACAATAGCAGACCATAACTATGTGATTCGGAATCAACATAGCGGGATGCGAAAAATTGCGGAGGCAAGAGAACGATCAAGTGGCATCTGGATGGAGCTATATTCAGACCTGCCCGGCATGCAATTTTACACTTCGGATTCCCTCAAAGACTGCACAGGAAAAGGGCATACCGTATATCGAAAAAGAAATGGCTTTTGCATGGAACCGCATTACTATCCTGACAGCGTGAACATTCCGGCGTTTGAAACACCGGTGTTTGATGAACATCACAGTTATCAAACATCTACTTTGTATCAATTTATCATATGGGAGAAATAAGAAAATGTCTAAGAAACAAAGAGAAAAAGGATCTTTTTTTGCAGTAGTGCAGCAGGTTGGAAAATCGTTCTTCCTTCCGGTATCTGTTCTGCCGATTGCAGGAATTTTATTGGGACTTGGTGCTTCATTCACCAATCCTGACACTATCGCAACCTATCATATGCAAGGATTCCTGGGAGAAGGAACGATTATGAATATGCTTCTGACCATCATGAATCAGGTTGGAAGCACCATCTTTGGAAACCTGCCAATCATCTTCGCACTTGCCATCGCACTGGGAATGGCAAAAAACGAGAAAGCGGTCGCAGTTCTCTCTGCCGGTATTTCTTTCTTCGTTATGAATACGACCATCAACGCACTTTTGAAAATGTCCGGCAAAATTTTGCCAGACGGTTCTTATTCCAGCGAGGTACTGTCGGGACAGATTACCAACGTGTGCGGAATTGATTCCCTGCAAATGGGAGTTTTTGCCGGCATTATCGTAGGTCTGGTGACAGCGGCGTTACATAACCGCTTCTACAAACAACAGCTTCCGGTGGCACTGTCCTTCTTTTCAGGTGTTCGTTTTGTTCCAATCATCTCTGTCGTGGCACATATCGGCGTCGGCATCCTCTGCTACCTGATTTGGCCTACTGTGCAAATCGGTATTTACGGTCTCGGCGACCTCGTCCTGAAATCTGGATATTTCGGAACATTTGTATTCGGATTCTTTGAGAGAGCCTTGATTCCGTTCGGACTCCATCATGTGTTCTATCTTCCATTCTGGCAGACATCTCTGGGTGGAACTATGGAAGTGGCTGGAACCCTGGTAGAAGGCGCACAAAATATTTTCTTTGCACAGCTTGCAGACCCTGCAACTACTAAGTTTTCCGTAGAGGCATGCCGTTTCATGACCGGAAAATATCCATTCATGATGGCTGGCCTTCCGGGCGCTGCACTTGCAATGTATCATTGTTCTAAACCGGAAAACCGTAAAATAGTCGGAGGTCTCCTGTTCTCTGCAGCGCTGACCTCTTTCCTCACAGGTATTACAGAGCCAATCGAATTCACATTCTTGTTTATCGCTCCTGGCTTGTTTATCCTCCATTGTGGTCTTGCAGGACTCGCATTTGTCATCATGCATATTCTGAATATCTGCATTGGTACAACATTCTCCTGCGGTTTGATTGACTTCACACTGTACGGCATTCTCCAGGGACAGGAAAAAAGTAACTGGCTGATGATGCTTCCGGTATTTGCAGTGTATGCGGTAATGTATTACTTCGTATTTAAAATAATCATCTTGAAATTTAATCTTCCTACGCCAGGAAGAGATGACAATGCTGACAACATCAAACTGTATACGAAAGCCGATTTTCAGGCGAAAAAACAGGCCTCTAAAAACGGAGAACCAAACGACCCTGTTTCTTACACTATTTTAAAAGGTCTCGGCGGCGTGAAAAATGTTCAGAATATCGATTGCTGTGCGACGAGACTTCGTATTACTGTGGAAGATGGCAGCAAAGTATCTGACGATATCTTGAAACAATCCGGCGCAAAGGGAATCGTCCGCAAGGGAAACGGTATCCAGATTATTTATGGCCCTCAGGTTACGGTCATCAAAAGCAATTTTGAAGAATATGTGGAATACTTCAAAGCGGCGGGAACCGACCCTTCCCAAGGTGAAGAACAGGCAGCTGCACCATCCGGCACAACAACCATTTCAGGACATGGCAAAGTTGTCGCCCCGGTAAATGGAAAAGTATTGCCAATGAAAGAATCAAGAGACGAGGCATTTGCCGGATGCACCATGGGTGATGGCGTTGTCATCATTCCTGAAGACGGCATCGTGAAAGCTCCGGCCGACGGTATCATCACCGTCTTAACAGAGCCGACCTTCCATGCGGTAGGTATTGAAACCAAAACCGGCTTAAACATTCTCCTCCATCTTGGCATTGATACCGTTCAGATGGAAGGCCGAGGATTCCGGGCACATGTTACTGTCGGCGAACAGGTGAAGGCCGGAGACACCTTGATCACAATGAATCTGGAAGAAATTAAAAAGGCCGGAAAACTTGCCGATGTGATGGTAGTCTTGTTGGATTCCGACTCCATCTCCGATCTAAAACTTCACAGCGGAACAAACGCCGTGGCCGGACAGACCGTGGTGGCAGAATACTAATCTTAGACGCCGCACTTTAGCATCCGCACGTTGACCGCAATGCAACGCTTTTAGAAAAATTTATTCAAAAACAGCAATGAGAACAATCAGAGGAGAAATTGAAATGAAAACAGGATTTAAAATTGTAATTTGTGGCGGTGGCAGCACCTACACCCCGGGGATTGTGAAAAATCTTCTTGACGAAAAGGAACTTCGCATCAGAGAATTGTGGCTATATGACATCGACGGCGAAAGACAGGACAAGGTTGCCAGAATCGTGAAAGAAGTCGTGCGTACCTTTGCCCCGGAGCTCTCCGTCTTCGTCAGCACAGATGCAAAGGAAGCGCTGACCGGCGCAAACTTCATCATGGCACAGATGAGAGTCGGAAAGCTGGAAATGCGCGTAAAAGATGAACAAATCGCATTGCGCCACGGATGCATCGGACAGGAAACCTGCGGAGTCGGCGGAATGGCCTACGGACTCAGAACAATTGCGCCGATGATTGAACTGATTGACTTGTGTGCGAAGTATGCAGATTCCAAACACTGGATTGTCAACTATTCCAATCCGGCGGCAATCGTGGCAAAAGCGACCACTCTGCTCAGACCGGAGGCAAGAATCCTGAACATTTGTGATATGCCGGTGGAAATCGAGGCCCGCATGGCAGAAATTCTTAACGTAAAACTTGAAGATTTGGAAGTAGATTACTTTGGCCTAAACCATTATGGATGGTTCACAAAGGTAAGGGCTCTGGGAGAAGACGTGACAGAAAAGCTCAAAGAGCATGTAGCACAGTACGGTTATATCTCCAAAGCAAGCTATGAGGATGCCCTCGTAAAAGACCCCGACTGGCTTCACACCTTTAAAAATTCCAGTGTAATCATGAAAATGTTCCCGGATTACCTTCCGAATACCTACTGGCAATATTACCTGCTGGGCGATGACATTGTAGAATATTCTGACATAAACAACACGCGGGGTATGCAGGTAATCGGAGGCCGGGAAAAAAGGGTGATGGAAGCTGCCCGCCGTCTCGAGATGGGAGAATCCATTGATTTACAGCAGTTTTTTGTCGGCGTACACGGTAAATTTATCGTGGAAGTCGTCAAGGCACTGGCTTACGACACCAGAAGCCGCCAGCTTGTCATCGTGCCAAACAACGGAGCCATCGAAAATCTGCCTGACGACGCCATGGTAGAAATTCCGGCATATCTGACATCCAGAGGACCGGAGCCAGTGCGGGTGGGAAAAATCCCGAGATTTTACAAAGGTCTCATCGAACAGCAAGATGCGTGCGAAGGACTTATCGTAGAGGGGGCCATCGAACAATCCTACCAGAAAATATTGGAGGCATTTACGATGAACCGGACGGTTCCTTCGGCAAATGTCGCAAAAAAAATTCTCGATGAGATGATTGAGGCAAACAAAGGCTACTGGCCGGAACTGAAATAAATCGGCATCCGCAAGGCCAGTAGGCAACATCCCTCGAAGAATCTTCTATAATAATGGGAGTTTTCTATAAATAAAGAAAAGGCGAAAAGTTGAAATGCCATCAACTTTTCGCCTTTGTTTCTTTGTAAAAAAACTGCCGCACAGCTACAACTGTGCGACAGTTTTTTATCTCTCACATCGAACTAGAACGATACTACCAACTGCATTTTAAACGCTTCCTCTCCGTACACGGCATGAGGAACATCTTTCGGCATCACGAGGGTTTCTCCCTCTTCCAGGAAGAAGACCTCTCCTCCCACCGTAAACCTTCCTTTTCCCTCCAGAACAGTCACCATGGCATCTCCTCCGGAAGCGTGGGTGGATATCTCCTCTCCTTTATCAAAAGAAAAAATTGTCATGCTGACCACATCGTTTTGCACCAGCGTTTTGCTGACAACCTGTCCTTCCTGATAATCCACCAAATCCTTTAAGTTCAATTTTTCCTGTTTTGCAATATTTTTATACATAATATTCTCCTTTCTTCCATCAACAATAAACTTTCAGCTTCTAAGACAACAAACATTCTTTTCATGATAGCTTTCCTGAGTGAGGTTCAATCCGGGCTTCCTCCTCCATCAATTTTATCTGCTCTCCTATCAAATCAAAATGTTTCCGCATAGCAGCACTCCCGCCTAAAAAATCCTTATCCACCAGCGCATCATAAATATTCCAGTGCGCACGTTTTAATACTTCTCCTCTCGCTTTATCCGCCACGATCCTTGTTCTAAAATCTGCGATAAACTGGGTCATCAAGTCACTGAGCATCATATTATACATGATGAGCAAACGATTGTGTGAAATCTCAATGAGTTTGTTATGAAACTCTATATCCAGACTGGCAGCTTCCGAAGAATCTTCCGTCTCATCCATCTGCAACAATATTTGGTGTATTTCTTCGATTTCCTCCTCGGAACCCGACTGAATCGCCAGCCGGAGAGCCACCAACTCATATCCCGTGCGAATATGATACACTTCCGTGTATTTGATATCCTGCAATGCCATAATCATGTTGACGAACTTCACCATATAGTCTTTTGGCTCGCACCTGACATAATTTCCTCTTCCCTGCTTACAGTCTAAAATGCCATTGATTTCCAGCATATGCATGACTTCCCGAATGGAATTCCGGCTTACATTCAGTTTTTCCGCAATCTCCCTCTCCGGAGGTATCTTGTCATTCACTTTTAATGTTCCGGACAAAATTTGCTCTGAAAAATAATCAAACACATATTGATATGTTTTTTTATTTTCCATTTTATATTTTTTTATCGTTTTATACTCCGTTGTCCTCATCTCCTATCACCAAACCATGCTTATCCTGCCTTCCATTGTAAAAGATTCCTCCTTTTTTTGCAAGCCCTCCCTTGTATACAATTTGCCCTGGCGCATCCTATTCCCAAAAAACCCTGCAACGAAATATAAAATCGGCAGGTTCGCCGCTCATCTGCAAACCCACCGACATTAATGTGAAAAACAAATTCCACACCAAGCAAACTATTTGAAATTATCAACCTGTTTTTATGTTTCTTGTATCTATTTGTTCCTCCATCCGCAGGCCAAAGATAGACCGAGACGCAAAATTATGCCTTTTTTGCTTTAAAGGCTGCGGTCAGCTCCGGCACGACCTCATTGAGATTTCCTACAATGCCATAGTCTGCCACACCAAAAATAGGAGCATCCGGATCTTTATTAATTGCCAGAATCGTATCTGCACCGGAAATGCCCGCCACATGTTGAATAGCGCCGGAAATGCCGACAGCAATATACAATTTCGGGGCAACGTTTTTACCCGACTGTCCTACCTGATGGGCATGAGGCATCCAGCCTGCATCCACCACGGCCCGGCTGCATCCGACTGTCGCCCCCAGGACGTCTGCCAGCTCTCTTAAAATGGCAAAGTTCTCCTGGGAGCCGACACCTCTTCCTCCTGAGACGATGATTTCTGCTTCTTCCAGATTCACAGATTCCGCCACCTCTTTTACCCTCTCCACCAGAGAAGTACGAATTTCTTCCGGCGCCACCGCAATCTCTTCCCTGACAATAGTTCCACTTTTCGCCTCATCGTATCTTCCTTTTTTAAATACTCCCGGGCGAACCGTCCCCATCTGCGGACGATTTTCAGGGCACATGATGGTTGCCATCAGGTTTCCACCAAAAGTCGGGCGCGTCCACGCCATATTTCCGGTCTCTTCATCTATGTCAATTCCCGTGCAATCCGCAGTCAACCCTGTTTTCAGGCGGCAGGACACCCTGGGACCCAAATCTCTGCCGTTGTTGGTCGCCCCAAGCATCAGGGTTTCCGGCTTGTATTTTTTTACCAATGTGGTCAGCGCTTTCGCAAAGGCGTCCGTCGTATAAAATTCATACTCCGGTCTGTCCACAACGATGGCGGAATCTGCGCCATAACAAATGGCATCCTTCGCAGCTTGCTCTACATGATATCCAATTACAATGGCTACCAGCTCACATCCCTTTTTTTCTGCCAAAGGCTTTGCGACACTTATCAATTCATAGCCCACATTTTTTGGCTTTCCATTCTCGGTTTCCACAAACACCCACATATTTTTATAGTCCGTAAGATTACTCATCTCCAGTTCCTCCTTACAAAATTTTTGCATCAAACATCAGTTTGACCATCTCTTTTGCCGCATCAGCCGCCTCCATGTCCTGAAGCTTCACACCATTTTTTTCTTTCACCGGCGTATAAGTTTTCTTTACTTTTGTCGGAGAACCGCTCAAACCACAACGTTCCAAATCCAGCGCCGGAATATCTTTTTCTGATAAAATCGGAATCTCCTTTTTCTTTGCCGCCATCTTGCTCTTAATCGTAGGGTATCTCGGCTCATAAGGCAATTTCACTACCGTCACTACGGCCGGCAGAGTGGTAGTAATCATATCATACCCTTCATCACATTCCCTCTTCACCTGAATTTTCCCATCCTCTTCCAGAATATCCAGGGCATAAGTAATCTGAGGCAGTCCCAAATGTTCGGCGATTTCCGGCCCCACCTGCGCCGTATCCCCATCTACTGCCTGTTTCCCACATAAAATCAAATCAAACTTCAAGCCTTCTTTTTCTTCTACTGCCTTGATGGCTTCCGAAAGGATATAGCTGGTCGCAAGCGTATCTGAACCTCCAAACGGCCTTCCCGAAATCAGATATCCTGCATCAGCTCCCACGGAAAGGCAGCTCTTAATAGCCTCTTTTGCCTGCTCCGGCCCCATGGAAATGACAACAACTTTGCCTCCCAGCTTTTCTTTCAGACGGACGCCGACTTCCTGCGCATAGGTATCAAAGGGATTGACTACGCTAGGCACACCTTTTCTCACCAGAGTATGCGTTACCGGATCCACCTTAATCTCATTCGTATCCGGAACCTGTTTGACACAAACACATATATTCATTTTCTTTCCTCCTTCATAATTAAAAACTAAAGACGATAACATACTTTACCCGGATTTAGAATCATCTTAGGATCAAAGACTCTCTTAATTCCTTCCATGATTTCCATATTGGTCTTCCCTACCGAATCCACCAGATATTTCACTTTTCCCGATCCGATTCCATGCTCCCCGGAAACAAGACCGCCGCAATTTGTCGCCTCTTTGTATATGACATCAAAAAATTTATCTACTCTTCTCTTGAACTCCTCTTCTTCTAAATCGTTGGAACATTGATAAATATGAATATTTCCATCCCCGGCATGTCCAAATGATTTTATCTCCAGACCACATTCTTTTCCCATCTCATTGACATAGGAAAGATACCCCGCAATCTTGTTGACCGGCACAACGACATCACATTCATCCAACAATTTTGTCTCCTCCATGATCGCTTCGAGGAAGGAAGAACGTGCCGCCCAGGCATCTTTGATTTTCGTCGGAGTGTCTGCCACAAGGACATCAATGGCCCCTTCCTCCAATACGAGTTCCGCAGCTTCCTCTATCATGGCATCCAGCTCATCTTCATTTTTGGCGTCCAGCGTCACCAACAGGTACGCCCCGATTTCCATTCCTTCTATTTCCTGCGGGAAGACGGACTTTCCAACGTAGCGTTCAGACGCAAGCACAATCTCTCGCTCCATAAACTCGATTGCCTGAGGTTCCATATGGGCCATCTTAAATTTCGGCACTGCGGACAGGGCAGTATCCAAATCTTCAAACGGAATGATGAGCGAAGCCACCGACTTTGGCGCCGGAATGATTTTTAAGGTAAGTTCCGTAATAATTCCTAACGTTCCCTCGGATCCAATCATAAGATTCAACAAAGAATATCCCGAAGATGTCTTGGACACCGTCGCTCCCAGATGAGTAACCTCCCCCGTCGGAAGCACCACGGTCATCGCTCTTACATAGTCCCGGGTCGCACCGTACTTCACAGCCCTCATGCCTCCTGCGTTGGTCGCCACATTTCCTCCTAAGCAGGCAAACTTTTCGCCCGGGTCCGGCGGGTACAACATTCCTTTGGAGAGACAGTCCTCCGCCAGGTCATTCAACAGCACCCCCGCTTCAACCTCTACCACAAAGTTTTCCATGTCATAGGATTTAATCTTGTTCATTTTGGAAATATCAATCAGCACGCCGCCATACAGAGGAACCGCTCCTCCCGCCAGGCCGGTACCCGCTCCTCTCGGGGTCACAGGAATATTGTTCTCATAACAAATTTTCATCACGGCAGCTACCTCCTCCGTAGAGCGAGGCTGAATCGCCATATCCGGCATATGCGTTCCGTAAATCGGCATCTCATCTTTCGCATAGTCCGGATTAATATCCTCCCCGAGAAAAACATGCTCCGAAACTTTCTTAATTTCTTCGATAATTTCCGGTGTTAATTGATTGTACATATCTTTACCTCCGTTATGAAGTGACTTTTGTCAAGAGAAAAATTTTTATAATCACAGATT
>JAUNJG010000146.1 GCA_030533385.1 Eubacteriales bacterium
CTGGAGCGAAAGGCGAAGGAAATGGGCATCCACAGTTACCAGTTTTACGTTGATGACGGTTATTCCGGGACGAATTTCAACCGCCCTTCCTTCCAGCGGATGATAGCGGACATTGAAGCGGGATATGTGGATTGTGTCATAACAAAAGACCTGTCGAGACTGGGCAGGAATTACCTGGAGAGCGGTGCATACATCGAGGTATTTTTCCCGCAGCACCATGTACGTTACGTTGCGGTCAATGACGGCGTGGATTCCGCAAACAGCGGGGAGATGGATATCGCGCCATTTAAAAATATCCTCAATGAGTTCTATTCAAGGGATATTTCCAAAAAGGTAAAATCCGGCAGGCACGTCCGGGCGAGCCAGGGGAAATTCATGGGAACTTACGCACCCTTTGGCTACCGGAAAGACCCGGCGGACAAAAACCACTTAATCATTGACGGGCAGACCGCACCCACTGTCTGCTATATTTTCCAGCTTGCATTAAAAGGCTATGGGAACAATAAAATCGGGAAAATCCTTTATGCAGAGAAGATACCGAAGCCTGCGTATTACAAGCAGGAGGCGTTTGGAAAGTATCTGGTAAATGAAGATGATGCGTATAACTGGAAACAGGAGACGATTATCCGTATCCTCCGCAATCCGCTGTACAAAGGCTGTTTCTGGGTACAGAAATGCGATAAGAAGCATTTCAAACAAAAAGGGCGGGGCTATATCCCCATAAAGGAGAGAACCATCATCCCAAGCAGTCATGAAGCCATCGTGGACGGGCATACATGGGATACCGTGCAGGAAATCCTTGACCGACATACGAAAGTAAAGCCGTGCACATCCGGTTATGACAATAAGTTCCGTGGCATCTTAAAATGTGCGGACTGCGGCAGCAACCTGATGATCCATACGGACGGGAGGAACCCGGACAGGCCACTTCTGGAGCGGACGTATTACCAGTGCCGGGTTTACCGGGTGAGGGGAACGAAGTTCTGCAGCCAGCACCGCATCAGCGCCGGGGCATTGGAAGAGCTGGTGTTGTCCGACATCCAGTACCATGCCGGGAAAGTCATAAAAAACCGGGAAAAATTCATGCGCAAGGTGTTAGGGCAGATGGATACGGCGGCGGAATACAGCCAGAAAAGTCTCCATAAAAAAGTGGGGGAACTGGAGAAAAAGCTTCGGGAATCCGACAGTAAATTCATCAGTCTGTACGAGGACTTATCGAAGAAACTCCTATCGGAAGAACAGTTCCGGATGCTGTCCGCCCATTTTGAGCAGGAATAGAAAGAATACACAGAAGAAATCAAAAAACTGAACACTATGGCCGACAATCTGGAGGACAGCGCCTGCAAAGCGGAACAGCTTGCCAATGAGATGGCGGAATGCGCGGAGATCAAAGAGCTGACCACAGCCATAGTGAACCGACTGATCGAAAAGATCGAGGTATCAGAACCAATAGCCACAGACGGGGAGAAAGTCCAGAATATCCGGATTTTCTACAAGTTTGTGGGTGAAATCAATTAAAAATCCATTATGTACCTATAATACAAGGGCGATTGAGGTGTCCGTAAGGGGCACCTTTTTCTGTATTTGGCATCTTCCCTATTGAGATATTTGAAACCTGTGCTATAATGTGGTTGGGACAAATAATTTTGACTGTAATTTTAAAAACAAGAATACATACGGAGGCAATGAATATGGATAGCAGAAAGCGTATGGGGAAAGATAAAGCTGGAGTGATTTTTCCTGTTGCTCCCAATCTTTCTGAAATGAGTGATAGTTATTTGGATTTTATAGAGGACGTTAAAAAAGAAATTCAAAAGGAGAGAATTTCTGTTGTATTAAACGCAAATTCCAGTATGATTTGTCTTTATTGGAATATTGGCAGAGCTATTCTGCAAAAGCAGAAAGAGGAAGGCTGGGGTTCAAAGGTCATTGATCGTATGGCAAAAGACTTAAAAGAAGCCTTTCCCGATATGAGTGGTTTTTCTCCAAGAAATATCAAATATATGCGCAAATTTGCGGAGTGTTGGCCGGATTTTGAAATTGTGCAACGGGTTGTGGCACAAATCCCCTGGCGTACAAATCGTATGTTATTGGATAAATTGAATACACAGGAAGAACGGCTTTGGTACGCACATAAAACCATAGAAAATGGTTGGAGCAGTAATGTTTTGGAACTTCAAATACAAAATAGATTGATGGAACGAGCTGGTAAAAGTGTCAATAACTTTCCTGTAGCATTACCACCGGCAGATTCTGATATGGCAGATCAGATTTTCAAAGATCCGTACTTATTTGATTTCCTGGGAACGGATATGCCAAGACGAGAATTGGAAATTGAACGTCAGCTGACAGAACACATCCAGAACTTCCTTTTGGAGTTGGGACAGGGATTTGCATTTGTGGGCAGACAGGTACATCTGGAAGTAGGCGGAGATGATTTCTATATTGATTTGTTGTTTTATCACTTGAAGCTTCGTTGTTATGTAGTGATTGAACTGAAAGCCTGTGATTTCGAGCCAGGATTTATCAGCCAACTGAATATGTATCAAAATGTTGTAAATGACATCTTACGTCATCCGGACGATAAACCAACGATTGGCTTGTTGCTTGTCAAGGGCAAGAACCAGACAGTTGTGGAATATTCTCTGGCTGGCTATCA
>JAUNJG010000065.1 GCA_030533385.1 Eubacteriales bacterium
ACAAAGCCGCCTTCTGGCAATGTTTTCCGTTCTTTCGGCAAGAGTAAATCGGGGCAGGGTGTTGACAAGCCATAAAGAAATGTTATATCATAAATTAATTTCGCACTTATTTTAGTACATAAAACAGAATCCGGGCATGGAGACCGATGGTGATGATTCCGCTGCGGCAGAGGCTATTTTTGCTCTTTGTCTTTTTGCGGAAGAGATTCCGGGCGAAACTTCCTGGACTTTTTTTCGTTTCAGACCTCTGAGAAATCACGATCTTTCTGGATGGTGTTCCCGGATGCCGGGAGGAGAGTCACACACTAAAATAAGGCGGTAGAAGAAAATAGGATGAGAGAACCCGGTGTCAGATGCCGGGTCAGAATGAACTTGAAAATGTAAAGGAGTGGGACAGATGAAGATTTCAGGGAATGACCTTTTTGTAACGGCAATGAAAAAGGAAGGCGTGGATACGATATTTGCATATCCGGGCGGAATGGTCGTCAATCTTTTAGATGCACTCCATGATTGTCATAGTATTGATTTGGTGCTTCCAAGACATGAGCAGGGACTGATTCATGCGGCAGACGGTTATGCGAGAGCCACAGGAAAGGTCGGCGTCTGCCTTGTAACCAGCGGGCCGGGAGCCACAAACCTTGTCACCGGGATTGCCAATGCCAATTACGATAGTATTCCCCTGGTATGTTTTACCGGGCAGGTGCCGGAGCATCTCATCGGAAACGATGCGTTCCAGGAAGTGGATATTGTGGGAATTACGAGAAATGTGGCAAAATTTGTCATCATGGTGAGAGATAGGGAGATGCTGGCACAGCGCATCAAGGAGGCCTTTTACATCGCCCGATCCGGAAAGCCGGGGCCGGTGTTGGTGGACTTGCCGACAGATGTGATGGCACAGCTTGGTTCCACCTCCTATCCGACAGAGGTGAGCATCCGGGGATATAAGCCGAACAAGGGAGTGCATGTGGGACAGTTAAAAAAGGCGATTGCGCTGTTGAAAGAGGCGAAAAAGCCGATGTTTCTCATCGGAGGCGGCGTAAACCTGGCTCATGCTCAGGAGGAGATGACGGAGCTTTGTGAGAAGCTGAATATTCCGGTGGTGACGACCGTGATGGGAAAGGGAGCCATCGATACGGAACATCCGCTGTATGTGGGAAATATCGGTATGCATGGGTCTTATGCGGCCAACAGGACGGCCAATGAATGTGATTTGATGTTTTCCATCGGATGTCGGTTTAATGACAGGGTGACGGGAAATGTGGCGAAGTTTGCGCCGAATGCCAAGGTGGTGCATATTGATATTGAGGCGGCGGCCATCTCCAGAAACGTGACGGTGGACATCCCGATTGTGGCCGATGCGAAGATGGCAATCCGAAAGATACTAGACCACACGGAGCCGATGGAACATTCTGAGTGGATTGGAGAAATCAAAGGATGGGACAGAGAGCATCCGCTGGGAATCCAGGTGAAAGTCGGGGTGAACCCGAAACATATCATGGACACCTTGAATAAGGTATATGCTGACAGAGATACGATTTATGCGTCAGATGTCGGACAGCATCAGATGTGGGCGTCCCAGTATCTGAAGTTGGATGCCACTCACCGTCTGATACAAAGCGGTGGTCTTGGAACGATGGGATTTGGCCTGCCGGCGGCGGTGGGAGCGCAGATAGGATGCCCGGGCAAGGCAGTGGTGTCCATCAGCGGAGACGGAGGATTCCAGATGAATATACAGGAGCTGGCGACAGCGGTCTGTCAGGAGCTTCCTCTCGTCAATATCGTTTTGAATAATACTTATCTGGGCATGGTTCGCCAGATGCAGGAGCTGTTTCACGATAAAAAATATACGATTACCTGTCTTCGGGCGCATAAAACCTGCCGGGGAAGATGTGGAACACCGGGATGGAGCTGTCGAGACTATGTGCCGGAGTTTGTAAAAATAGCGGAGGCCTACCGCTCCAAAGGCTTCCTGGTGACAGAGGATTCCGAGTTGGAGGAGACGATTATAAAGGCGAGAGAATATGCAGAAGAGCATAACAGGCCGGTTATCATAGAATGTGCCATTGCACCATACGAACTGGTGATGCCGATGATTCGCGGTGGTTCCAGTTTTGAAGAAATCATTTTTTAGGAGGGAAGCATGAAAGAGTTAAATCATACGAAAAAAAAGAGATGGGTGTCTCTTTATGTGGAAAACAGAATTGGTGTGTTGGCTCGCATTTCCGGAATGATGTCCGGAAAATCTTATAACATAGACAGCATCACTGTCGGAGTGACGGAAGATCCGACCGTTTCCAGAATGACCATTGGATTAAGCTCCGATGATGCCACCTTCGAGCAGATAAAAAAGCAGCTGAACCGTTGTGTGGAGGTCATCAAGCTGAACGACATCACCGATGCGCCGACTCACATGAAAGAGATTTTGTTCATTAAAATACATGAATGTTCAGAGTTTGAAAAGGGAGAAATTTTCCGCATGGCTCAGGTGTTCGGAGCAAAAGTCATTGATTATGGCATCAACAGCATTTTGCTGGAGTGTGTATCGACAGAGGGAAGAAATAATGATTTGATTGATTTGCTGAATCGTAAATTTGAGCAGGTGGAGATTGTGCGAGGCGGTATTGTCGCCATTGAATCCATAAGCATGACAGACAGATAAAACAGCCGATGCTCTATTTCTTTGAAAAAAGAATAGAGCATCGGTTTTTGTATGCCCTTTTTTATCGTCTGCCATGCAAGTCCGGAGAAAGGTGTTATGATATCTTATTTTCTCGATTTCGTTTGCCATTCTTTTATATCAGATGATAATCGCCGGATTTTTGTCATGACAAATGTCCGCAACGGCGGACAGTAACGTCAGCCGCAGAGTGGGGATATTCTGGGTGAATGGCTATATTTAAAAATGTAAAATTATTACAAAAAAGTTGACTTTATCCATATACGGTGATACTATAATATAGAAACTGTTCCATATTTTTACAATAAAAGAAAGGAGTTCATATGAAGAATCGTAAGAAAAAGGTTGTTCTTATTCTTCTTGCACTCTGCCTTATGTTTCAGCAGATAGTGCAGCCGACAGCGGCGGCAATGCCGCAAGGAAGAACCTTTTTTACAGCTTCCAAAGAAAAAAGAGGAACAGAAAAGACAGAAGATATGAGGAAGAAAGTGCTGGGAGGAGAGTATCACCCTGGAATTTCGGCTGTGAAGTCTCCTTTGCCGACAGAGGAGGTCGCCGCAGAAGCTTCTTCTCAGAAAGGGGAGAGAGGAGCGAGGGGAGAAGTCGAAGAAAAGACGGAGGACGAGGAAGAGGAGACGACAAAAGAAGAAGGAAAAGAAGAAGAAAAGGCGGAAGAGTCGGAAAAAGAGAAAAAAGAAGAGGCCAAAGGGGAGACAGAGAAGGAAGATACAGACGAAGAGACGACAAATAAAGAAGAGACGACAAATAAAGAAGAGATGAAAAAAGAGGATATATCAGAGGCCGAGGAGAAAGGTTCTGAAAGTGCGACAGAGATGACTGCAAAAAAGGAGAAAGAGACGGTTTCAGAAGAAAAAGAGGCCGTTACCGAACAGCCAAAAGACATTGCGGAAGCAGGAAAGGAACCTGCGGAGGAAAAGGGAGAGGATGAGCTTTCCGGAAAAGAGCAGAAGACAGGAGAGGAGCGCACGGCGGCAGCAGAGGAGGCGATGCCGCATGAGGAAGAAACAAAGGCTCAGGAAAAGGAGGAGGAGCCGCAGACGGCGGAGTCTGAAAGAGAAACCCTGTCAAAAAAAGGGGTGTCTGCTGTGCGGGCTGTGGACAATAGTTTTGATATGCCGGCCTCCACCTACCAGACTTTTCTCTTGCAGGGAAAAGAAGGGAAGGGACAAAAGATTGGAGACAGTGGGAAGGTGACGATGCTTCCTACAAGAAAGGCGATTCAGAAACATATCGCAGAGAACCATAAAGAATACGTTTCCTTTACACCGCATTGGGGTGCAGATTCCACGGCTTCGTTATCTACGCAGTCCGGTTCGAGAAATGTGAGTTTTTATGTCAATGATGCCAAGAAGGCAGCTCATGTCGGAGCCATCGGGGAGGCTGAGATGACGCCGAATATCATGGGGGGACGGGTGTATACGCTGGAAGACTCCATGAAGAATTCTTTGAGTTGTACCTATACCAATGTGGGAAGATATTATGACAGAAATACAGGGAAATCTTATGCCGTTGACATGAAGGCGATTCTGGTGAATTTCACAAAAAAGCCAAAGGGAACGACGGATGTAAAAAATGCCATTGCAGACGGAGCCATCGGCGAGGAAGGCGGCGCACTCTTTTGTTTTACGGGAAGCAGGTCCATCGGTGTTCTGACTGCTTTTTGTGATTCCGTAAAGCTGCGCTATGAGTTTTATGTTCATGGAACACAGACAAGACTTGATGTCAAAGGATTTGCCAGGTTTGCAGATGTGGATGCCCAGCAGGGCATTGAGTTTTCATCTCAGGCGGATTATTTTTACGCATTGTCGGATGCCAATCAGTACCTGGGGTACAGCAAAGGGGTGTATGCCGACGGAAGCAAGGCATATATTTATGCGCTGAATTCGGCAGCTTATAAGAAGGATGAGGGACATACTTTTTATGCCCTGTTTTCCGGTTCACAGCTCACCTTGCGGTACACTTTTGCCAAGTGCAGCCGGGCAGATACCGGAGGGAAGAGTAACGGCGCCGACCTAAAAAAGTATAAAGTGCCTTTTGATAATTCTGATGTGAAAAACTATGAGAACAGTGCATCGAGAGGATATATGCACTTTGATGCCAGGCAGCCGCATCTGGCGCCGCCGGAAATCATAAAAACGGTGTTTGACGGCAGTGATATTTCTGCCGAGGTTCTCAATCCTACGGGCGAGGTGTCCAATGTGCTTTCGGACAGGGAGAAGGAGTTTACCTATAAAGTCAGAATGGTATGCCCTTATGAAGATGCTGCGGAGCGCCATTATACTTCCTGGGTGATGCGAGATACCATCAGCCCTTATTTGAAAGTGATTGGGGTGTCCATGTATGACGGAACGGGAAATCGAAATGACGGTTTCCAGATTCAAACGGAAGAACAGGCAGACGGAAGCACGCTGGTGACGGCGACTGCCAACAACACGTTGGAGCAGTCGTTCTATGAGAAAAGCTGGTATGACCTGTATGTGACGGTGTGCGTGAGGACAGAGGAGGAACTGGAAGGCCGCAGGCTGGATTTTGTTTCCCGGTATGTGAGAGAGGGAGACAGGATTGGGCATTATGTTCTGGCGAATCGGGCCAGTTTGAGTGCGGATGGAGAGTATGTCTCCAATGAGGTGGAGACAGTGGTTCCTCAGACCGTTCGCATCAGCAAGGTGGATGAAAATGGAAATCCGGTGCAGGGTATTGTGTTTGGCATATTTGCCGATGCGGACGCGGATGCAGGTGCGGCCGCTCCACTGCTGACGGCGGAAACCGGACAGGATGGAATGGCGCACTTTAAGGCAGTGTCCTTTTTCACTCTCTCGGGGAGGGCAGGCCCTTACTATATCAAAGAAATCTCCCGGGGGAAATATGAAAATGTATATCAGTTGGATAAAAAGTGGCAGTATGCCTTTTCCTGTGATGCGGGAAATATGATGATTTACGGGGGCAGAGCAGGACAGCCTGCCGCCCAGATGGTGGATAAGAGGAAAAGAATAGAAAAGGGTTCGGTCAAGGTCAGAAAGAAAAATAAAGATACCGGAAAGTACATGAAGGGGGCAATCTTCGGACTGTACCAATGGTCGGAAACAGGAAAAAGTTATGTAAAGCTTTCTGACCTGAAAGAGGCAAAAGATGAGGAGGGAGAAATTTATTATACAAATCCGGAGGAATATGTCTCCTCCGAAGACAATCTTGGACAATATATGATAAAGGAAGAAAAGGCCCCTTACGGATGCTTTAACGCAGGCCAGACCTGGACTTTTTCTACGACGGATGCCTACGATGAAAATGAAGAAAATATTGAGTTTTTCTATGCCGCAAAAAGCGGACGGGTTAAATCACAAAAAAAAGAGTTGGTTTATCAGAATGATTTGCAAAAAGGGATTTTGACGATAGAAAAGAAAAATGAAGACGAGGAACCGGTGGAGAAGGCCAGATTTTCCGTCACGGCAGCAGAGGATATTTACGCTCCGTGGCAGTACGGAGAGGATGGAATGCCGAATTCGGAGGAAGAGCCTTTGGTTGCAAAAGGAACAGTGTGCGAAGTGTTGACGACAGACAGAGCGGGAAAAGCGGTGTCCGGCCTTCTTTATGTCGGTACTTATCTTGTAAAAGAGATGTACGGTGCACCGAATCATGTGGCTTCCGAAGAACTGTATGAGGTAGTGTTTGAATATAACGAAAAAGATACTGTGCAGTACATAAGGAAGACGCTTCCGGTCGGCAACAGAAAAATGAAGCCGGCGTTGTCCGTGGCAAAGTTGTCAGAGCGCACAAGAAATGCCGGAGGAGAGGAAGTTGCCTTTGATAAAGAGAGAGGAAGATACACGGAGGAGAAGACGGCAGGTATTTATAATGCAGGAGAGAGGATTCGATACCGGATTACGGTGACGAACACCGGAAATACAGAATTATATCATATCAAGCTCATGGACGATATGGAAGAAAAAAATGAGGCAGGACAAAGACTTTCAGACTATGTGGATGGTCAAAATGCTTCTTTCCTGCTCTCGGAAGACAGAAGTTTTCTGACGGCGCAGGGAGATACGATTTCAGGAGCTTTTGTGGGAGAAAATAAACAGTACCTGATGCTGAGCCGCCTGGCGGTGGGGGACAGTGTGAACGTATTTTTTGAAGTGCCGGTACTGGAGTCTTCTGCCAACGTATATCATTTGATAAACAAAGTGACAGTAACAGCATCCTATGATAACAATGAAGATCAGCCGGGTTATCACAGAATTCCGGTGGATACATCCAAACTGCTGGACGAGGAAGGAAACAGCTTGGTGGAAGATAAAGATTCCATCCATATTCCGGGAATTCCGGAGGACAAGGTAATCAAGCTGGCAGATCGTACTACAGGATGCACGGTCACAGACGGAGAATTAAGCGGAGAGAAAGTGCCGGGTATCTACTATGAAGGGGAAGAAGTACGCTTCTCCGTTCATATCAAAAACGACGGCACTGCCAATTTATACAATATTCTTGTGACGGACAGATTGTCTGAAGAATTAAAACAGGTGATAGATGAAAAAAATGCGTCTTTCCGTCTGGAATACAGCAAAAAGCCGGGAGAAGGAGGAGAAATCCGGGAAGATTCGGCGGAAAAGGAAACTGATTTCGCACAGAAAACGGAGACGGCGCAGAGCGAACAAAAGAGTCTGGCGACATCTGCGGGGGAAGAATCGACAGAGGCGGAGACTTCCGAGGAGACAGGAGCCGGGAAAGAACAAGGAGAAAGAAAAACAGGAGGAAGCGGCAGCATCAGTCTCTCTACAGAAAAAGGGGAGACGATAGAGGCTCGCATGGTGGATCATACGCATGTCATGTTGTGTGAGGATGTGGATACTGTGACGGGAAAAGGAATGTTGCAGCCTGGGGATAGTGTCGTGTTGTATTTTTGTGCCACTATAAATAAGGACGTGGCCAATCTGTACGACCTGGAGAACAAGGCGATTGTCAATGCCTCCTACTTTACCGGAAAAGAAGAAGAAAAAATCACTGAAAAGGAAGACAGAGATTTGATTGAGATTCCGGGGGTGCCGGAGGCGAAAGTGGCGAAGCTGGCAGACCGCACGACGGGAGCGGTATTGTCAGACGGCCGTTATATCAATGCCAAGATTCCGGGAATATACCAGAATAAGGATCAGGTGGTCTACACTATCACCGTGACGAATTCTGGAACGGCGGATTTGTATCATCTGAAGGTCAGGGATGTGATGGAGGAGCGGCTGTTGTCGGCTCTGGAGAAAGAAAGCATCACTTTCCAGGAGGGTAGTTTGACTACAGAAAAAGGGGATACGATCCAGGCGACGTTAAAAACAAAGACCGTCGCTCTCTTAGATCACCTAAAGGCAGGAGACAGCGTCAATCTTTTGTTAAAGGCCAAAGTCAATGAGAAGGCGGGAGAGCTGGAAGATTTGCAAAACAAAGTTTATGTGACGGGGCAGTATCGCCGCGGAGATGAGCAATATGCGAAGCAGGCACAGGAGAAGGCGCTGGCTTCCGGACACACTTACCAGATTATATACCACAGCAATTATGGGGTGGAGGACAAAATGACAGACAGTGAAACTCCGGCTTATCAGGGTGACGAGGTGCGGATTAACGGAAATTCCTTCCAAAAAGACGGAGAAATTTTTCTGGGATGGAATGGGAAGGCGGATGGAACCGGCGAAGATTATGCACCGGGGGCAAAGTTTGTCATGCCTGCTCAGGATGTACATCTTTATGCCAGATGGGGAAAAAAGGGAAGTACATGGAAAAAAAGTTATGAATATTCCCTGCTTTATCATTCCAATAATCCGCTGGCGCAGACCCGGCCGGACAGTGAGACAAGATGTCTGGCAGGTACTGCCATCACCATAGATGAAAATCCATTCCGCTATGAGGGATATGAATTTGCGGGGTGGAGCCGGACGCCGGATGGAGGAGACGATTTGATTTTGCCAGAAAGTGCTTTTCGTATGCCAAAGAAAGATGTACATCTTTATGCCCAGTGGGAAAAAATGAGCAAGGTGACAGTGACTTACCATGCCAATCTTCCGGAGGAGGATAGGAGGACGGTCGATTTTCAGACCCCTTGTCATGAAGGCACTCAGATTGTCATCAAGCAATGCGAATGGGATAGAGAGGACTATCGTTTTCTTGGATGGAGTACAAGGGCGGAAGGACAGGCTCCGGAGGTGCTGCCGGATCATCCATATACGGTCAATCAGAACACAGATTTCTATGCGCTGTGGGAGAGAGAGCCTGACGGGGAAGAACAGGCGAAATACCGTCTGATCTATCACGGAAATAACGAGACGACAGAGCAGTATGTGGACAGTGAAAGTCCGTGCGTCGAAGGGACAAATTTATCGGTAGATGATTCTCTGTTCCGGTATCCGGGCCATTCTTTTGCCGGTTGGAACACGAAAGCAGACGGAAGTGGAAAGACGTGGAAGATACAGGATGTTTACAGTATGCCGAACAGAAACGTACATTTTTATGCCCAGTGGGAAAAGCAGCAAGACTGTGTGCTGACCTATCATTCTAATTATCCGGGGAAGAAGGATGGGGAGAAGGAGAGGACGGTGACAGACTGTGAGACACCTTGTGAAGCGGGAACGACGGTGACTGTAGACGGATGCGCTTTCCGGAGCGATGGACATATCTTTGTGGGCTGGAGTCGGACGCCGGACGGGAATTCAGAAATAATTCTGCCGGATGAAGAATGGAAGCTTACAGAAACTACAGATCTTTATGCGATTTGGAGTGATGAACACGAAGAATATTCCTTGCTGTATTGCTCTGGAGCAGAAGAGATGCTGTGGGAGGCGGCACCGAAGTCGCCGGCTCCGGCGGGAACGCCTCATCAGTTGATAGAGAATCCGTTTTCCAATAAAAAGGCGTCCTTTGTCGGATGGAGTTTAAAGGAGAATACCGATCCTGCCGAAAAAGAAATATTTAAGCCGGGAGAACGTTTTGAACAGCCGCCGAGGGACACTGTGCTTTACGCCGTATGGCAAAAAGAAGAGGAATATGTATTACAATATGACGGAAATGGAGGGCAGACCAAGTCAGGTGAACAAAAAGTTGCAGAGGAGGAGACGCCTTGTATTGGGGGAAGCAGAATTCGCATGGATGCTCCTGCTTTTACAAGGGAGGGATATCGTTTTATAGGATGGAGCAGTGATCCTTCGGGAGAAAAAGATATGCAGTATCCAGGATGTGCTTTTCGTATGCCGGAGAAAAATGTGATTTTGTACGCTCTTTGGCAGAAGGTAGAGCGGACTGATTTTCAGGAGGAAGGATTTGAGAGAGAGGAGGAAGCAGAAGATAGTGGGTTTTATACTTCCATCCCCGTCACGGAGTTGATGAGAGATGAAGATAAGATTCATATTCCAGGTGAGCCAAATCTGCGGGTGGCAAAAAAGGCAGATAAAACAAAGGGCATTAAATTAAAGAAAGGGCGTTATGAAGGAAAAAGGCAGCCGGGAACCTATAAAGGAGGAGAAAGAATCATTTATAAGCTGACGGTCTCCAATTTAGGGACGGCCTCCGGTTATGGTGTGGCCATCAAAGAACGGCCTTCTAAACAATGGAAAGAATATATCGAGGCGGAAGGTTTCACTCTATCTCAGGGAGAAGTGCTGGAGACAGGAAGAGGAAACAGCGTAACGGTAGTAGAAAAAACGAAGGATACCCTGGTATTGGATCGGCTGGCGCCGGGAGACAAAATTACCGTAACCTACGAAGCGATTGTAAAAAATGGAAAGGCAAAGAAAACCTCGATAAAAAATACTGTGAAAATTAAGGGGAAGAGGAAAGATAATACGAAAATCAACAAGACAGTCTATATGGAAGATGAAGATTTCATTCATACGATACAGAAAGAGGAGCAGAAAGAAAAAACATCGACCACTTCCCATAGTACGAAGACGGGCGATACCCATCCAATTGAAGGATTGTTGCTGGCATTTGCCATTGCTGTCAGTGTAGCAGGCGTCCTGATGATAAGGAGGAGGGAAGAAGATTGAGGACATGATAGCTTCACAGATGTTTTTTCCATAGAGAATAAAAAAGGATGAAAAACTAACATCCCCTGTCCCGGGCGGCCAGGGGATGTTCTCGTCTTTTTAGATTCGTTGTCAGCCGGGTTCATCGCGGTGAAGAATATTATGATGAAAAGCGCAAGAAAACAGTCGGACGCAGGACAGTAAAAACAAGGCAGACAATTTTATAAAAAGTTCACGAAAATAAAGAAAACCGGACAACCGCTGTCTATGCGGTTATCCGGCAATCTATCTCATCGAGGCGACGGGACTCGAACCCACGGCCTCTGCGTCCCGAACGCAGCGCTCTACCAAACTGAGCCACGCCTCGCTACAAGAATATATGATATCAGATGTTTATTTGTTTGTCAAGAATAAAATGGACTTTTTTGAGAAGAAATTCATATAAATGTGCCTTATAAATTGTCTATGTGTGTATTTGTCGTATGCCATTGGTATTTGCTCTGGCATTTTTTTGTCATATTATGTATAATATAATTACATTAAAGTATAAAAGATATGGAACAGCATATAGAGGTGTTCCTGAATCATATAGGTGGAAAATCTGCCCTGTTTTTCGCCGGCACAAAAGAGGAAATATCAGGAGGAAGCGATTGCGGTCTCATAATGTTTATCAGAAAATAAAAAATGTTACACAAAGATACATAAAGTGGAAAAGAGAGAGCAAGGAAAAGTGGTGGGGGAAGCTTTGCCAGGCAGCTTCCAGTCTGGTGATGGCGGTGATGTCCGTCTGTTTTTTGATGTACAGAATGTGTCGCGAAATTCCTTTTTCCTATGAAGTGAATGACGATGCGACGGTAGTGCAGATTCTGGATGGTTCTTACACGGGGATGCCGGATGGTCACGCCGTTTTTGTGCGTTATCCTCTGTCTTGGGTCATCCAAAAGCTTTATGAAAGAAATCCGCAGATTCCTTTTTTTCACGCCCAGACCCGGGATATGAACTGGTATATAGCTGTTTTGGTCATACTTTCTGCTGTTGCGCTGGCTGCGGTTTTGTTTCAGATGATGCAATATTTTCAATGCAACCGTATTCTTCTTTGTGCGGCTTTTAATCTGGGGTTTGTCATGATCTGGGGCAAATGTTTTTTCAACCTGACTTTTTCTACGGTGGCAGCATTTTTTGGTTGTTCAGCTTTGTTGTTCTTTGGTTTTTTGCGAAAGGAAGTGGCGTGGAGACCGTGGAACTTAATGATGTTGGGACTTTTGATGACAGCTTCATGGTGTCTGAGAAAACAATGTTTCTATATGGTTTTGCCGTTTCTGGCAGTGGAGCTTCTCACAAAATATCATATTCATTTTTTTAAATCAGTGAAACCCTGGGTGGTGCTGTCTTTTTGCGGTATTCTGATGGCTGGCGTCATTTCATTAGATGGGCATATGTACGCTTCTCAGCAATGGAAGCAATATTTCATATATAACCATGCCAGAGCGTGGCTTCAGGATTACAAAGGATTTCCGGAATATGAAGAAGAAAAGAATTTTTATGATTCTTTGGGGATTGATGAGGCAAAAAGAAATGCCATGGCGCGGTACACCTATTGCCTTGTAGATGATTTTCGGACAGAATGGGTAGAAAAAACATATCAGCACTGCAAAGAAAAACAGCCGGAAAGTTCCTGGAAAGAGAGATGGGCAAGTTCTGAAAAAACGGCACAGCGGTATTTGAAGAAGATGTCCCAGACCGATGAACGGCTCAAAGTATTTTGTTTTTATTTCTGGATTGTTTTAATTCCTCTCGGTATTTTGACTGTGATCGTGCGGGGAAGAAGAAGGCTGGGAGAGTTGATTCGCAATATGTTTCGTGTTGGAATGATGGCGGTTCTTGTGTGGGCGGAATGGATGTATCTGGCAATGAACGGGCGGTTTCCACAGCGGGTAGAAGAAGCAATCCGCCTGCTTACACTCAGTGTAGGGCTTCTTCTCACGGCAAAGCTGCTTCACATGTGGAAGGATGCCCCTTTTGTCAGATGGCATGCCCTGTTGCAGATCCTGTTGCTGGCCGTGTGGATACATCCTGGTGTACTGCAAAGAGAATTGGATGATATCCGGGGAATCCAGGAATATAATCTGCGCTATGCTTCAGAAAAATCAGAAGTTTTAGAATATTGTGGAGCACACCCGGAAGCGCTGTATATTTTAGATACCCCTAGCTTTACAAAAATGTCACGCCCTCAAGATAACCTTCGTCAGGGGAATTGGTTCATGTCGGGAAGCTGGGCGGCATACACGCCGTTATATCATGAAAAATTAAGCGGGGCAGGAACGCAGACCTTGGGAAGCAGTTTTTTGTTGAGGGACAATGTATACCTGATTACAAAGGGAAAGAAAAATGTAGCGTCTATTCTTGGATATGAGAGGAGAGAGGCGGTGCAGGCAGAAATCGTAGACGAGATTGCCACATCAGGAAACTATTTTTTTGAGGTGTACAAAATAAAAGGGGTGTCTGGGAAAAATGGAAGATAAAAAGCAGCGCTGGCGAAAAAGAATAAGAGTGCTTTATCAGCTTGCGGCAGCGTTTTGCCTTTTTATGGTATTTCCGGGGACATGGAAGTCCATGGAGAATCATGGCCTGTTGCAGATGAAGACAGAGCAGGGACGGGAAACAAAGATTGATCCAAAATGTGGAACCTTGTGTACGAAAAAAAGTAATGCGCTGGATGGCGTCCCTCTATTTGCGGAGGCGGGAAGCACGTTGCAGACAGGATTGATACCGGAAGGAAAATGCTGTCAGCTTTTGGGAGAGGTTAAGGTGAAGGGAAAGAAATGGATGAAGGTGTCGTATTGCGGCATAACCGGATGGCTGATGAAAAAAAGGGTGAACTATCTTTCTCAGAATGCGTGTTATATCGTGCCGGGGACTATAGTATATATGAATTCAATTACGGAGAAGGGGATTGTTGGATATAAAGAACCGTTGGCTTCTTCTGAAATTGTGAAGAATCACATTTTGTATGGAGAAGAATTTTCTATCAAAGAGTTAAAGAATGGGTGGGGAAAAACAGAGAAAGATGGTAGAGTCTTTTGGATTTCCATGTTTCATATGGGAAGCTACCCGACAAAGTACTGGAAGGTACAGACGCTCAGTCGGGCAGGAGAGATTAATCTAAGGCAAGGAGCGGGGGAGCATGAGAAAGCTTTATGTAAAATTCCCGAAAATACAAAGCTTGTGATAACGCAGTTTCAATCTGGGTGGGGTAAGGTAAATTACGAAGGTTTAGAAGGCTGGGTGATGCTGCATTATCTTACACCGATTGCAGAAGAAACGTTTGATTGAGCAGCAGGTGGGGAGAAGATGCATGGCGCATTATAGATAGAAATGAGGACATTCTTTGATGCGGGAACTGACTGCCGATCGGTCAAAAGAGAACTGGCACAACGAGGCAAGGAGGGAAAGACATGTTAATAGGATTGTGTGATGACAGCAGAACATGGTGTGAGTTTGCTACCGCAGTGTTAGAAGACTTTCTAAAAGAGAATGGATGGGATGCAGAGCTGATTTCTTTTGCTGGAAGCAGGGAACTACTGGAGGAGTATACCGGTTCTATTCCCGACATTTTGTTTTTGGATATCGAATTGGAGGAAGAGAGAGACGGCATTTCTCTGGCAAAGGAGATAAATTTAAGATATCCGGAATGTCAGATTGTCTTTTTGACAGATTATTTATATTATGCCGTCGATATTTTTGAGACAAAACATGCATATTTTGTGTTAAAAGAACAGTTTGAGGACAGACTTCCGGAAATATTTCATAAGCTGATGTATCGTTTAGACCAGTCTTGCCAACGGCTGGTGTTTTCAGTAGCGTGGGGCAGAGAAATGTTGGTGAAGCCTTCGGAGATGCTTTTTTTGGAAAGAGATATGAGACATACCATCGTGCATACGTTGTGGGGAGATTTTCAGGTGAAAGAGAAGCTGGACGAACTGATGCTTAGAGTATAATTATCATTGGCAAAAAAGAAAAAAATAAAGGGAAGAGATCA
>JAUNJG010000066.1 GCA_030533385.1 Eubacteriales bacterium
ACATTTGAAAGAAAAACAAAAGAAAAGTTGCCAACGTTTACTTGACACAAACCATCCAGATTATTAGGTGGAATTTTTTTGACGAATGTGATATAATGTCGAGGGTAAGCGCATACTATGAGGCTTTTTGTGGCATAATACATAAGATATGTTCTTACCGGTAAAACATAAGAAGTGTGACAGAGTGTGTTTTGTCAAAAGGAGGTAATTTTTTATGGAACTGAAATACTATGTCTGTGAACATTGCGGAAACATCATCACGAAAGTAAAAGATTCCGGAGTACCGGTAATGTGCTGTGGACAGAAGATGCAGGAGATCGTACCTGGAACAGTAGACGCAGCCGTTGAAAAACATGTGCCGGTTTACGAAGTGGAAGACGGCAAAGTGGTAGTATCCATCGGAGCCGTAGAGCATCCGATGACGGAAGAGCATTACATCGAGTGGATTGACGTGGTGACTGCATCCGGAATTCAGCATAAGACTCTGACTCCATCTGACAAGCCACAGGCATGTTTCAGACTCTGTGACGGAGAGACGGTGGAAGCTGTTTACGCTTACTGCAACCTTCACGGACTTTGGAAAGCCTGAGATTGCCATTGTTTCGGACAATCATTCATAATGCCGGGACAGCCACACTTCTGGCTGTCCCGTTTTTGCTGTTTTCGTAGCTTTTTACATAAACATAGGGACGGTGGAAGAAGGGTCTTTGGCGTCTGGCACTGAGGAGATCGGTCTGTGCTGTCCGTTGACGAGATGACAGGAAATGACAGGAGGAAGAAATGATACGAAAAACGAATATTGTGGAAGTGCAAGGATTGGCTGGGGGAAGGGGCGTTGCCCAGATTCATCATATTGTGCCGGAACAGGAGCTGTACGGTCATGGAAGAATGTATGCAAAAGTGGTTTTGCGTCCGGGTTCCAGCGTGGGATGGCATAGACATGTCGGGGAGACGGAACCTTATTATATCCTGGAAGGAGAGGGGATTTTCGTGGATGACGATGGGAGCAGGACGAAGGTATTTCCGGGAGATGTCTGCACCATCAAGCCGGGACAGTGCCATTCCATCGAAAATGCATCTTTGATAAAGAATCTGGTCTTCATGGCTCTGATTCATAAAAATTAAGGGAAGTACATGAAAAGGGAGGTACGTCATGATAGAACAAATGCGGGAACAGGAATTTGATGAGGTATTTCATTTGATGCAGTCCAGTTTCCCCTATGATGAATGCAGGTCCTATGAAGAGGAAAAAGAACTGCTGCGCAGAGAAGAGTTTTGTATTTATGTGTGCAGAGGAGAAGATGAAATAAAGGCATTTATCACCGTCTGGGCATTTGATGACTTCGTATATGTAGATCATTTTGCCGTGAATCCCAAATATCGAAATGAGGGTTTGGGTACCTCCATGCTTGATGAAATACAAAAAAAATATCAAAGGCCCCTGTGTCTGGAAGTGGAACCGCCGGAGGGCGCACTGGCAGAGCGAAGAATCGGTTTTTATGAGAGAAATGGATTTTGTTTCAACGAATATCCTTATATGCAGCCTCCGATTGCAAAGAACAGGCAGCCCATTCCGCTGTTTGTCATGTCTTCCGGGAAGCCTTTGGACAGACGGACCTTTGAAAAAGTCAGGGATACCTTGTATCAGAAAGTGTATGGGGTGTGACTAGGACGCCTCTCGTGTTGACAGAGCCGCCCCGGGGAAAGCAAAGGATCGGTTGCTTTGCTTTCCCCGGGGCGATTGTTTATTGCAGATTCAGTTTTTTGGTCATGATCCATTTGGTGACGAGCCAGAAGGCGGCTATTATAACTGCCGTCAGGATGATGCTGGCAATCAGCCAGGGGCAAAGAAGATGATTGGCGGCGGAGTAGACCATATCCATATTGTGATTGGACATGTTGGTTTCGATTGCGCCGGAAAATTTTTTTGCCGAAGTCACAAGGGTAGAGGCACATACCAGGAGATATAAAATCTGTAATATAAAATTGGTAATAAAATAGGTAATGACTGCACCTCCAATTTTATGATTGGCAACGAGGTTTCCCACGGCCACGCTGAAATATAAGGTGGCGATCATGAGAAAAGGCGCAAGTAACAAAAGCGTAAAGCCGCACCACATGCAGGCGGGAGCCTGATAAAGCGCCCGGAAAAATTCTCCGAAGCTTCGGAACATCTCCGAGGCGGAAAAAGAGTCAACGCCGTATAGGAGGCAGGACAAGATGACGGTCAAAAAATTGATGACGGTCCAAGCCAGCCCTGTAATTCCCTTGGAGAGAATAATCTGGTTCGGCGTGACGGGCAGCGTGTTGGTCAGATAACCCTGATCTGTAAACACACTTTTATAGAAGCGGCAACCGATAAAAATGTGAGTAAAAAATAAGGAGAAGGACACAGAGAATATGAAACCAAAGTTGATTATCTCGCCAATAATAGTGATAAGATTAAAATACTCTGTGGATAAAGCTTGTTCTATTCCGCCACATGCTTCCATAAACAGTCGGGCGACAATTCCGAATACTAAAATAAATCCGTGAATGGTAAAAAACAGTCTATCTGATGATTTCCATTCATATTTTATTAATTTTCTTAACATCTAAACACCTCCCGGAATAAATCATCCACTGATTTGCCTTTTTCGCTTCGTATGGTTTCCACTTCCTCCTGCATCCGTATGTTTCCGTCCTGAATAAATACTACTTCATCCAGAATATTTTCTACGTCGGTAATGAGGTGGGTGGACAATAAGATGGTAGCATCCTCCTCATAATTGTTGATGATGGTACTTAAAATGTAATCTCTGGCCGCCGGGTCAACGCCGGCAATCGGCTCGTCAAGGCAGTAGAGCTTTGCCCGCCGGCTCATGACAAGAATGAGCTGTACCTTCTCTTTGTTTCCCTTAGAAAGAGTCTTGATGTAAGACCGAGTGTCTAAATGAACTTTTTGCAGCATTTGATAGGCTTTGTTTTTATCAAAATCCATGTAAAACGCATCAAACATTTCCACCACCTCGTAAATCCGCATGGACTCATCCAGATAGGTACGCTCCGGCAGATAGGAGACGATGGACTTGGTGGCAACGCCGGGCATCTTTCCCTGGATCCTTAACTCTCCGGAAGTGGGCGTCAGCAGGCCGTTGATCAGCTTGATCAAAGTTGTTTTGCCGCTGCCGTTTGGCCCCAAAAGTCCGATGATGCGCCCCGGCTTTAAGGAGAGGTTGATTTGATTCAAGGCGGTTTTGCCGCCATATTTTTTCGTGAGATTATGACATTCTAAAATAGGGTTCATAATTCCTCCTCCTTTAACATTTTTTCAATCAAACGGATGGTTTTATCGGCATCAAACCCCATCTGACACATTTTTTCAAAAAAGGTGCGAATCTGTGCCGATGCCAATTCTTCCTTTCTTTCTTCAATCATGGTCTCATCCTCCGTAATAAATCTGCCGCTGGTGCGGACAGAGTGAACAAGTTTCTTCCTTTCAAGCTCCGACAACGCCTTTTGCATCGTGTTGGGGTTGACCCCGGCCTGGGACGCCAGTTCCCTCACTGACGGAAGTCTGGCTCCCGGCTCATAAGTGCCGGAAATAATGTCAAGCTGAATCTTTTCCACCAGCTGAACGTAAATGGGACGGCTGGAATCTAAATTCCATGACATATCATCACCTCCTGAATGCATTACTGTATTAATCACTTAATACAACAATACAATAATACAGTTGAAATGTCAAGAGGAATTTATCAGTCGTTTTATGACATTTCAAAAAATATAAAGTTGTTTTTGATATATTTTCTATAATAATTGGAAGATAACACTTCATTTGCATAATAGTAATGGAACAAATGGCGGCAGCTCTTTGGAATATGAAGTTTCGCAATGGAAATGCGAGGTGGCGCTCTCCGCTTCTTTGAAAAATACTTCACATCTTGCGAAAAAATTGTTGACGAACACAGATATTATGGTATAATATAAACCAGTGCAAAAATACCCAAACAGTTGTATTAGGCACAATACGCAACTGGAGGGAGGTTAGGTGAGTTAATGTCAAACGTAATCGTTAAAGAAAACGAATCTTTAGACAGCGCTCTTCGCAGATTTAAGAGGAGCTGTGCTAAAGCGGGGATTCAGCAGGAGATTCGGAAGAGAGAGCATTACGAAAAACCAAGTGTTAGACGTAAGAAGAAATCCGAAGCTGCAAGAAAAAGAAAATATAAATAATGTGCTGGAGAAGGATGTCCTTTCGGGGATGTCCTTTTTTTCGGCTTTGCAAGGAGAAGACTGCCCATTTTGGCGGCGGCGACTGTATTCCGGAGGTGCGGAAGGACGAGGAAACCTGACGTAAAAAAGAAGAAATATTTGTGGGTGATATAAGAGAGATGTGTAAAAATTAACGAAAAATTCTATTTTTTGATTGACCTGTATATGCAAAAATGATATGATTATTAACAGATGCAGGCATTTATTGTCTAATCTGGATCATTTTTTATTAACCAGTAAGGAGGAGATTATTTTGAAAAAAATTATTAATGCGGTTAATCAGGTAGAAGACCAGATGATTGCAGGTATGGTGAAAGCTTATCCTCAGTATGTAAAGAAGCTCGACTGTGGAAACGTGGTAGTCAGAGCAGATAAAAAAGAAGGGAAAGTTGCCCTGATTAGCGGTGGTGGAAGCGGACATGAGCCGGCTCACGGCGGATTCGTCGGAAAAGGTATGCTGGACGCTGCGGTTGCAGGTGCAGTTTTTACATCTCCTACTCCTGACCAGATTTACGAAGGAATTAAGGCAATTGACGCCGGAAAGGGCGTTCTGATGGTTGTGAAGAACTATACGGGGGACGTTCTTAACTTTGAGATGGCTGCTGAGATGGCTGCAGACATGGATGGCATTGAAGTGAAGGAAGTTGTCGTAAACGATGACGTCGCTGTGCAGGATTCTCTGTATACGACCGGACGCCGTGGTGTGGCAGGTACAGTTTTGGTGCATAAGATTGCAGGTGCCATGGCGGAGACCGGAGCGAGCCTTGACGAGGTGCAGGCAGTGGCGCAGAAGGTTATCGACAACGTGAGGACGATGGGCATGGCCATCAGACCGTGTACCGTCCCTGCTGCGGGAGAGCCGGGATTCACCCTTGCAGACGATGAGATGGAAATCGGTATCGGTATCCACGGAGAGCCGGGTGTGGAGAAGAAACCACTGGAGACGGCCGATGAGATCGTGGATACTTTGATGGAGAAGATACTGGCAGATATTGATTATGCAGGTTCCGAAGTGGCTGTCATGGTAAACGGATGCGGTGCTACTCCGCTCATGGAGCTGTTTGTTGTCAATAACCGTGTGGCAGACATTCTTGCGGAAAAAGGCATTAAAGTGTATAAAACCCTGGTGGGAGAGTTCATGACTTCCCTGGAAATGGAAGGTTTTTCCATCACGTTGCTTCGTCTGGATGACCAGCTGAAGGAACTGTTGGATGCGGAAGCAGATACTCCTGCTATGACAGTTGCAAAATAATCACTGGCAAGAGGGCCGGCGTAATTCGTCGGCCTTTTCTTAGGCTACAGGGAGAGTTTTCTCCCCGGAAGAGAGGTAAAATATATGGCTGATAACGCTAAAGTAATTGAAATCATCAAAAAAATCATTGCGGACGTGGATGAGCAAAAGCTGTTTCTCACCGAGCTGGACAACGTCATTGGCGACGGAGACCACGGAATCAATCTCGCCAGAGGCTTTGACGCAGTCAATGAGATGATGGACACTTTTGAAGGAAAAGACATCGGGGCGATTATGAAGGCAATCGGCATGAAGCTCGTCTCCACGGTAGGAGGTGCGTCCGGCCCTCTGTACGGCACTGCGTTCATGAAGAGTGGCGCCTACCTGAATGGAAAAGCGGAGATGAACATGGAGGACTTCCTCGGCATGATGGAGGTTGCCATTGACGGCATCATGAAGCGGGGAAAGGCGGTCAGGGGCGAAAAGACCATGCTGGATGCCATGATTCCGGCGCTGGATGCCATGAAGGAGTCCTATGCCGCTGATGGAGACGTCAAGAAGGCGCTGGATGCCGGCGTGGCTGCCGCAGAGGAAGGCATTGAGTTTACAAAGACGATTATCGCCACAAAAGGCCGTGCCAGCTATTTGGGAGAGAGAAGCATCGGACATCAGGATCCGGGTGCCACGTCCTTTACTTTGATGTTGAAGGCCGTGCAGGCTCTTGCATAGGAGGAAAAGATAAATGGTTGGTATTGTGATTGTGTCCCACAGCCAGAAGCTGGCGGAAGGAGTGGTTGATCTGGCGGCTCTCATGGCGCCGGAGACGCCGATGCGGGCTGCCGGGGGAATGGATGATGGTGGTTTCGGAACGAGTTTTGAAAAAATCAACGCTGCCATTGAGGATATTTACACCGATGACGGAGTGATTCTTCTGATGGATTTGGGAAGTGCCGTGATGACAGCGGAGATGGTGCTTGAGATGATGGATGATCGCAAGATTAAGATGGTGGACTGCCCGGTTGTGGAGGGCGCCATTGCGGCGGCGGTCGTGGCAGCGGGAAACGCACCGATAGAAGACGTCATCCAGGTGGCAGAGGCGGCAAAGACCACCGCAAAGTTCTGACAGAGACGAAATTAGAAGCGAAAAAAAGAAAAGGAATTCTTGTCATAAAGAATCGTTGAGCGACGGTGTCAATCGGAGAGTTATCTGATGTCATGGTCGCTTTTTTTCGTGTGGAGAAAAGACCTTCCCTCCGTGCTGGTTCTCTTTTGAGAAAGCTTGTCGGAAGGAAAAATTTGGGCGGGGACAAGGTTCTGTTTTTACGGTTTCATCATATGAATAAAGAGAGAGTATGTCGCAGGAAAACTCTGGAGGGATGGACGGCAGATGTTTAGGAAAAAGAAGAAATCAGCGGCGCAGGCATCCTCCTTTTTAGAAAATAGAAAATCCTTTGTATGTACCATGTGCGGGCAGAGGGAGCTTGACATTGAAAACTATGGGACGCTGGGAAATTATGATGAAAGATGCGTTGTGCTGCACGGGCATAAGGCGACGATGATTATAGAGGGAGAAGGACTTTTGGTGGAATATTTCACAGACGTGGATATGCGTGTCACGGGGTACATTCATTCCATCCGATTTTGTTAGGCGAGAGGGAGAATCCATGATTTGTTCTGTTTTTCATTTTCTGGGAGGATATTGCAAGATTGCTCTGAGCGGAGGTGGGCAGGAGCGCTTTTTAAACATCTGTGTAAGCCGGCAGATTTTGATATGGAAGCTGAGGCGAAAAGAAGGCCGTTACATATTTTACGTCAGCAAAAAAGGGATGGAAGAATTGGAGGCGATCACACAAAAAACCGGGTGCCGCTACGAAGTGATCACAAAAAAGGGACTGCCTTTTTTATTTTTTCGGTATAGAAAGAGAAAAATCTTGCTGGGGGCCTGCCTCCTCTCGGCGATGGCACTCTACATTCTCTCCCTTTTTTTGTGGCAGATTGAGGCCGTAGGGTGTTACAGCCATTCGTCGGAGGAGATGATGGATTATCTTGCATCCCAGGGAATCCGGGAGGGACGCCTGCTTTCCCGCATATCCTGCGAGGAGTTGGAAGAGCAAATCCGACGGGATTTTAAGGACATCGCATGGGCGTCCTGCGATTTGCGGGGAACCCTTCTCACCGTGTCGGTCAAGGAAACCTTGGACAAAGAGGCATTAAAAGAGGCATTAGAAGGGGGAGAGGGAAAAAATCCATGTAGCCTGGTAGCCCCGAAAAAGGGACTCATTGATTCGATTGTGGTGCGGAGCGGAAGCGGAATGGTAAAAAAAGGGGACACCGTAAAGCGGGGCGATCTGCTCATCTCGGGGGAAGTTGCACTCTATGACGACGGTGGGGAGCTGACGGAGACCATGCTGGTGCGGGCGTCGGGGGAGATCAGGGCAATCACCAGATTAAAGTACAAAGACAGTTTTCCGATGGTGGCATATGAGAAAACTTACACCGGGCGAAAAAAAGAGCGGTGGTCCCTCCTCGTTGGAAAGGACAGCTATCCTTTGCCGGGGCAGGAAGTTCCATTTCAAAATTATGATGAGATTTCCCGGCGGAAGAAGCTGCGTATCGGCTCCAACCTGTACTTGCCCCTGTCCCTCGTTGTCACCACCGCCCTGGAGTGCGAAGTGAAACCACAAAGGTACACAAAACAGGGTGCGGTGGAGGAGGCGAGACGCCGCTTGAAGGTATGGATGAAAGAATATGAGGAAAAAGGGGTAGAAATATTAAAGAATAATGTTACAATAGATTGTGATGAGAATAGATGCAGTGCCAGGGGAAAGGTTACGGTGAGAGAGACTTTTGGTAAAATACGGGAAATCAAAAAAGAAGAGATTTCCGGAATCGAGAGTGCCGGAGTGTTGGAAGAATAGTGATGCCCTGTGCCTGCCATAGAAGGGAGAGCGAGAATGAACATATCGGAAATAGAAGTTTCTTTTCCGGCGGCGCACGCGGGAAATGTGTTTGGCCAGTTTGATGTCAACATGAAAAAAATTGAGAAGACGCTGCGTGTGACCCTGATTTTTCGGGAGGATAAATTAAAAATAATCGGTTCGGAAAATGCGTGCAGACAGGCGAAGGATGTGGTGGATGAGCTGCTTTTGTTGTCGGAGAGGGGAAATCTTCTCTCTGAGCAGGACGTGAATTACGCACTGGCGCTGGCAGCCTCGGATCGGGTGTCTGCCATGACGGAGTTGGACAGTGACATCATATGCCACACGGTGATGGGAAAGCCGGTGAAGCCAAAGACCGTGGGACAGCAAAACTATGTCAAGATGATTTCCGACAAGATGATTGTGTTTGGCGTGGGACCGGCGGGAACGGGAAAAACCTACCTGGCCATGGCGAAGGCCATCACCGCATTTAAGGCCAACGAAGTCAACCGGATTATTCTGACCAGACCGGCCATAGAGGCGGGAGAGAAGCTGGGATTTTTGCCCGGAGACCTGCAAAGCAAGGTAGATCCCTATCTCAGGCCGCTGTACGATGCCCTGTACGAGATGATGGGGGCGGAGACCTTCCAAAAAAATATGGAGAAGGGGCTGATCGAGGTGGCGCCTCTTGCCTATATGAGGGGAAGAACCCTGGACAATGCCTACGTCGTGTTAGACGAGGCACAAAATACCACGCCCGCCCAGATGAAAATGTTTTTGACCCGAATTGGGTTTGGATCCAAGGCAATCATAACCGGAGACATGACCCAGAAGGACCTTCCCGACGGCGCCCGGTCGGGGCTTGATGACGCCCTCCGGGTGTTGCGGGGAATCGACGATATCGGCATTTGCATGCTGACCAACCAGGACGTGGTGCGCCACCCTCTTGTGCAAAAGATTGTCACGGCCTATGATGAAGATGAAAAGAGGCGACAGGCGAGAAGTAAGGCGAGAGCGGCCGCCGCCGGAAAAGAAAAGCGATCCGTCATAAGGCGGAAAAACTGACGGCATTGGTTGAAAGTACGAGGAATTTATCATGTTGGCAAAAATAAGGCAGAATACAATAAAAAGTTATTCCAAGGCGATGATGGCTTTTGTATTTTTCATGTCCTGTAGTTTGTTGGTGTTTTTTACGCTGATTCAGATTAAGGCGAACAAAGATGCAGAATCCCGGATGACGAATTATGTAGAGAGACAGGCAGAACATTTTGAGGCGATGATCGACGTGCATTTTTCTTTTTTGGAAGGCATCGCCAACCATCTGGGCAGACAAAAACATTTGCTCTCAGATAAAAATATGGATTTGATAAAGGGAATTTATCTCAAAAGCGAGTTTGACGACGTGGCCATCGTGACGCCCGACGGCATCTGCCACTATCAAAGCGGAGATGAAAATGACGTCGGTGACAGGCAGTACTTTATCGACGGGATGAAAGGGGCGAAGGTGATCAGCGACCCGATAGAGAGCAGGGTGGATTTGGAGACGAGAGTTATCATCAGCGTTCCAGTCATAAACAATGGGCAGGTCATCGGGCTGGTGGCTGCCTCCTACAATCTGACTTCCCTGAGCCGGATGTTGTTTGCCGACATTTACGAGGGTGCCGGATACTGCGTGATTTCGGCATCAGATGGACGGGTCATCGCACTGAGCATCAAGGACAAGGAACATGTGATTTTAAAAGAAATGAATTTATTTCAGTTTTATGAAAAGTTTTCCTACGAGGGAAGCGATAAGACTATGAAAGAGATTCAGGATGATTTTATGAACCGCCGGGAGGGATATGTGAAGCTTCGCAAAGGAAATACGGACGTGAGGTATTTTACCTACTGCCCTCTTGATGTGAGTAACTGGACTTTGTGCTATGTTGTCCCGTCGGGTATCGCAAAGGAGGCTTACGCATTTATTCCCCGCTATGAGCTGATGTTGGCGGTGGCCTTTATCGGCAGCGTTCTGGCGATGGTGTGCTACATGATGAAGGTCAATGCGGACAATGAAAGACGGTTGGTGCAGTACGCTCACACCGACGCCCTGACCGGTCTTTCCAACAAGCAAAATACGGAGGATAAAGTCAACGAGTGGCTGACCGGTGTCAAAAAGCATAAGGGCGTGCAGGCATTTATGATGATGGACGTGGATAAATTTAAGGACATCAATGACCATTTCGGCCACCTTGTCGGCGACGAGGTACTGCGGGCCATAGGAGAAAAGATGAGGAGCAGTTTTCGGGAAAATGACGTGACTGGCCGCATCGGCGGAGACGAGTTTGTCGTCTTCATGGAAAACATTGACACCAGGCTCAATGCCATCGCCCGCGTGGAACATTTGAGGGACAGCCTTCTCAAGATGAGATTTAACTCCATGGAGGGGAAGGGAATCACGGTCAGTATCGGGGTGGCCTTTGCCCCGGAACATGGGACGAGTTACGAATCCTTGTATCTGCACGCCGATGCCGCCCTCTATGAGACGAAGAGAAAAGGGCGAGATGGGATTACTGTGTACCGTGAAGGAGAAGCTGAAGAATTGTCTGCCTCAGATGAGAAAGAGGCCTTCCTTGGAGATAAGTTCCCGAAGGATTAGATGGGTGAGGAGAACAACATGCATATAGAAATTGAAAATTGTTACGAAGGACTGCCGGTTCCGGATTATGAGGCGCTGATTCGCCAGGTGATCGGACAGGCATTGGAGTTTGAAAACTGTCCCTATGAGGCGCAGATATATGTGCTGCTGACCGATAATGAAGAGATCCGGCAGGTAAACAGGGAGCATCGGCAGATAGACCGTCCCACGGACGTGCTGTCCTTTCCGATGGTTTCCTACCCTGCCCCGGCCGATTTTTCCGACGTGGAAACAAGAGAACCTTGCGCTTTCCACCCGGACACGGGAGAGCTGATGCTGGGGGATATTTTAATCTCTATGGACAAGGTGCGGGAGCAGGCTGAGGAGTACGGCCATTCCATGCGGCGGGAGCTGGCTTTTTTGGTGGCTCATAGCATGCTTCATCTCATGGGGTACGATCACATGGAAGAAGGAGAGAGGACAGTCATGGAATGGCGCCAGGAAGAGATTTTACAGCAGTGCGGCATCACGAGGGAGAGGACGGACGGAGGGAAACATTGAAAAGATACGATACAATTGTCATAGGCGGCGGGTCATCAGGAATGGCTGCCGCCCTTCGTTGTGCCGAAAAAAATCAGAAGGTGTTGTTGATGGAGCGGTGCGACAGAGTGGGAAAGAAGATTTTGGTGACGGGAAATGGAAAATGCAACCTGACAAACGAGCGGCAATCCATGGAATGTTACCGGAGTGAGGAGAAGGCGTGTGCAAAAAGAATTCTTGATGCCTTCGATTTTGATGACACGATGGACTGGTTTCAGAAACTTGGTATTTACACGAGGCAGAAAAACGGGTATGTCTACCCTTATAATGAGCAGGCGGCGGGAGTGCGGGAGGCCTTTTGCCTGGCTTTGGAAAGCAGATCCAACATAGACGTCAAGACGGAGACGGCCGCCTGCGCCCTTAGCAAAACGAGGCGGGGATTTTTGGTGGAGGCGGAGGAAAGAGGAAAAAGAATATCCTGCGCCTGTCGCAGCGTCATCGTGGCGACGGGAGGCCTTGCGGGAATCAGACTTGGGTGCGAGGGAGACGGCTATCGTTTTGCGGCCGCCTTCGGCCACAGCGTCAAAACACCCCTTCCGTCGCTGACCGCACTGAAATCTTCCGCTCCCTTTTTAAAAAAGGTAAGCGGCGTGAGAAGCCAGGGGAAAATCACCTTGAAGATAGACCATAAAAAGGCGGCGGAGGAGACGGGGGAGCTTCAGTGGACGGATTACGGCATCAGCGGCGTGGCGGTGTTCCAGGTGAGCCGCTTTGCCGTGAGGGCCATAGAGGAGCAAAAGACCGTGGAGCTGCTCGTGGATTTCATGCCGGAAAAAAAGAAGGGGGAAGTAGAGGATTTGTTGAAAAATATGGCGGCTTTTTGCGGCTATAAAACTTCCAAAGAATTTCTGGAAAGCCTTGTGGCAGCAAAGCTGGCGCCCGTCTTGCTCAGGGAGGCGAAGTTGGCGCCGGAGTGTCTGGTGAGCCGGTGGACGGCAAAGGAGGTGCGAAGGCTGTCTTGCTGCCTGAAAGCCTTTTCCCTGAGAATCAATGGGTACGCTGGCTACGAGAAGGCCCAGGTGACTCAGGGAGGGATTTCCCTTGGGGAGCTGACGTCCCGGTTGGAATCCCGCCTGGTGCCGGGACTCTTTTTTTCCGGGGAGGTTCTTGATGTGGATGGAATTTGCGGCGGCTACAATTTGCAGTGGGCATTTTCCAGCGGATGCGTGGCGGGGAGAGCCGCTCTTGAGAGGAACCGTCAGGAAACTTCATGAGATGTGAAATATAGAAAAAAGGAGGAGAGCGAGAGAAACCATGATAAGAATCGGACAAATGAAGTTAGAAATACCGCACACGGAGAGGGAGCTGGAGGAGGCCATCCAAAAGAAGGCCTTCGGACAAAAACCGAAAAGCTGGAAGATTGCGAAGAAGTCCGTGGATGCAAGAAAAAAGCCGGCGTTGTATTTTAGCTATGCCATTGATGCGGAGTTTGAGGATGAACAGAAAATCCTGAGGCATAAAAACAGCAGATGGACAAAGACGGAGGAGAGGACTTACCGGTTTCCTCTTCGCCGGGAGCGGAAACCGGAGGAAGTGCCTGCGTCTGGGACGGCCTCCATTTTGGGAGGAGAGGAGCGTCCCGTCATCGTGGGGGCGGGGCCGTCGGGGCTTTTTGCCGGCCTGGTTTTGGCGAGAAACGGGTTTGCCCCGATCATCCTGGAGAGAGGAGAGGATGTCCGCGAGAGGACGAAAAAGACCGATGCATTTTTTCAAACCGGCGTGCTGGACGAAGAATCCAACGTCCAGTTTGGAGAGGGGGGCGCCGGAACTTTTTCTGACGGCAAGCTGAACACGGTGGTGAAGGATAAGTCGGGAAGAAACCGTTTTGTGCTGGAAGAATTTGTCCGTCACGGCGCACCGGAGGAAATCTTGTACGAGGCCAGACCTCACGTCGGCACGGACGTTTTAAAAGATGTGGTGGCATCCATACGGGAGGAGATTCGTTCTTTGGGCGGAGAGGTGCATTTTTCCACAAAGATGACAAAGCTTCTCTGGAAAGAGCAGGAAGGACGCCGGAAGGTGACGGGACTGTTGTTGCAAAATACCAAGGATAAGACGGAGTGGGAGCTTCCCTGCCGCGGGGTGATTCTTGCCATCGGACACAGTGCCAGAGACACCTTTTTTATGCTCCATGCGCAAGCTCTGGAAATGCGGGCGAAACCCTTTGCCATCGGGCTTCGGGTGGAGCATCCGGCGGATATGATTAACGTCAGCCAGTACGGGGCGGGGTATCCGTCGGAGCTTCCAGCTGCCAGCTACAAGCTGACCCACACCTGCTCAGATGGGAGAGGGGTTTATTCTTTTTGCATGTGTCCCGGCGGCTATGTGGTTAATTCTTCCTCGGAAAAAGGGCGGCTTTGCGTCAATGGCATGAGTTACCACAAGAGAGACGGCCAAAATTCCAACAGCGCCATCATCGTGACGGTGACGCCGGAAGATTTTGGGCAAGATCATCCTTTAAGCGGCGTGATGTTCCAGCGAAAATGGGAGGAGAGAGCCTTTTTGGAAGGAAGGGGCAAGATACCCGTCCAACTTTATGGAGATTTTAAAGAAAAGAAAAAGAGCGGCGGCTTCGGGGAGTTTTTGCCCTGCGCAAAAGGGGCGTATCGGCTTGGCAGCGTGAGGGACTGCCTGCCTGCTTATGTGTCGGAGGCAATCGTGGAAGGAATGGAGGCCTTCGGGAAGAAGATCTGCGGCTATGCCAGGCCCGACGCCATATTGTCGGGGGTGGAGACGAGAACCTCCTCTCCTTTGCGCATCCTTAGAGATGAGAGCGGCCAGTCTAATATGGAGGGCGTTTTTCCCTGTGGGGAGGGAGCCGGATATGCAGGAGGCATCACTTCGGCTGCCATGGACGGCGTACGCATGGCGGAATTGACGGCGGCCTTTTTGTCCACAAAGTAATATTTGGAGAGTTTCCGGATAAAATGTTACAAATTTATAAACAAGTATAACTTAGAGTATAATTATCATTGGCAAAAAAGAAAAAAATAAAGGGAAGAGATC
>JAUNJG010000067.1 GCA_030533385.1 Eubacteriales bacterium
ATCTCTTCCCTTTATTTTTTTCTTTTTTGCCAATGATAATTATACTCTAAGTTTCATGTGAAACATCTCTTTTTAGTCCTCACGGCCTCACATTCACTTATTTACCTTATCTTCATTTATCATTTTTTCCATGTTTCATGTGAAACATTCTCTTTTCTCTTAATCTTTCTCCTGTCTTTTCCTATTTTCTCTTTCTATCTTTTCTTCTTTCTTTCTCTACTCTCCCATTTCTTCCACCATGTTTCATGTGAAACATTCTCTTTTTTTTACATAATAATAGTAGCCTCTGCACATCTGTACAGAGGCTACTATGTTTTATCTTTATATTTTTTCTTTTTTACATCTGTTGTGGACACTCAATTCCCAATAATTCTAAGGCATCTTTGATTGCCTTCATTGTCACAGAAACCACTTTCAATCTTGCCATTTTTATATTTTCTTCTTCCACATTAATCTGGCAATCATGATAAAATTTATTAAAATGTTGAGCAACAGAAACTGCAAATCTTGCAATCATAAATGGCTCAAACTTATCTGCTGCATCTTTTACCACATTTGGAAATCTTGAAATATCCTTTAATAAATTCATAGTAGTTTCGTCTGTCAATACACTATAATCAATGTCCTCCGTAATCGAAATTTCCCCTGATTTTCTCATCACGCTAGCACATCTCGCATAAGTATACTGTACATAGGGACCGGTTTCTCCATCAAAATTTAAAATCTTATCCCAGTTGAACACCACGTCCTTGATTCTTTGATTATACAAATCATTAAATAAAATTGCTCCAATTCCTACCTGTTTTGCCACAGTTTCCTTATCTTCCAGATCAGGATTTTTTTCTTCTATGATTTCTCTGATTTTGCTGATAGACTCATGAAGAATTTCTTCTGCATAAATTACATTTCCACTTCTTGTAGATAACTTTCCGCCTTCCATACTGACCAGTCCGTAAGGCACATGAACTAACTGATCGTACCAATCATATCCCAGCAATTCAATAACCTTAAATACCTGGGCAAAATGGAGCTTTTGTTCCAAGCCGGTGACATAGATACATTTATCAAAATGATAGGTATCTTTCCGGTAAAACAATGCCGCCAAATCTCTCGTAGCATAAATACTGCTTCCATCTTTTTTCATGATGAGACATGGAGCCATGTTATAATCTTCCAGAGAAACGATATGCGCCCCCTCACTTTCCTCCAGAAGATTTTTTTCTTCCAGCTTATGAACTACATCCTGCGTTTTATCTCTGTAAAAACTTTCTCCGGTAAAATGGTCGAAATCCATGCCGAGAAGTTCATAGATTCTTTTATATTCTACCAGACTGATATCTTTAAACCACTGCCATATGGACAGTGCTTCTTCATCCCCCTGCTCCATCTTTACGAACCATTCTCTGGCCTGATCATTCAGGGAATCATCTTTCTCTGCTTCCTGATGAAACTTCACATATATTTTCATCAATTCTGCAATTCCATTCTTCTCGACTTCTTCTTTGCTCCCCCATTTTTTATAAGCAACAATTAATTTTCCGAACTGTGTTCCCCAGTCTCCCAAATGATTGATTCTCTCTACATGGTATCCCAGCTTATCGTAAATTTTATAAAGAGAATTTCCTATGATAGTTGTTCTCAGATGTCCTACATGGAAATTTTTCGCCACGTTTGGAGAAGAATAGTCGATACAAACGGTCTTTCCTTTTCCTTCATCAGAGCATCCAAAAGATTCTTCTGAAATTTTCTCCATAATTTTTTTCGCAAACTGTTCTTTCGCAAAGAAAAAGTTGACATAACCACCCACATTTTCTATCTTGGAAAAAATATCATAATCTTTTTCTTCCATCTTTTCTTTTAAGTCCTGTGCAATTAAATTTGGCGCTTTGCGATAAATTTTTGCCAGCTTAAAACATGGAAAAGCCAAATCTCCCATGTCTGCTTTTTTGGGAATTTCCAATGCGGCCGCAATATCCTCTCTTCCCAACTCCGGTAAATTTTCTGATAAGATTTCAATTAATTTTTCTTTCATTTTATGTCCTTTCTCTTTTTTGATTTACAAATCATGTATCATGTCTTCCATCTCTCTTAAAATCATTCGGGCTTCCTCCATCTTCATGGAAATCTGTTCTACACTTTGTTCCAGATTTTGAATCTGACAGGATAACTCTCTTTGTTTTTCATCCTTATTTTCTTCCTTCATATCAGAGAGATTCAGAGGAGAAAAATATTTTCTCATATCTGTTTTTTCCATATTTTGAAACAAAGTTTTATCTTTCTTCTCTCTTTCCACTTTGAGCTGCACAATCTTACTTTCCAGATCATCCTTTTTTTCTGACAAATACATCATTTCTTCTGATAAATGTTTTTTTAATCTGTCGCAAAAAGAAAACATATCCCTTTTTTTTACGACTACTTCTTCTTCTCCTATTTTCATCCGTTCTATCCCCATCATCACACCTCTTTCCTATTTTCAGAGAGGATTTTTAGAAGGAACTCCCGCCTTTCTGGGATATCTTTTCGCAGTACCTTTACATTTTTTTATTTTGATTAACACTCTGGAAGAATCTTCTCCCGGAAGCTGGAAAATGTCCGTTTTTTCAATTTTACTACCCAATGCCTTCATGCAGGAATCAATCAACTTGATTTCCTCCAGTCCTTTTCCTGCTTTATAGGAAACAAAATATCCATTCACCTTTACAAAAGGAATACAATATTCACTCAACGTGCTTAAATTTGCCACTGCACGAGATACACAAAGAGAAAAAGATGCCCTGTATTCTTGATCTCTTGCCAGATCTTCTGCTCTTCCGTGAATTGCCTTTATCTTTTCCAAACCCAGAGCATCAATCACTTCCTCCAAAAAATTCACTCTTTTTTTTAATGAATCAATTAATACAAATGACAGTTCAGGATACGCAATCTTCAGAGGGATTCCTGGAAACCCTGCTCCTGTTCCAATGTCTACCACAGAAGAAACTTTTGAAAAATCAACCACTCTGCCACAAGTCAAACTATCTATAAAATGTTTGTCTATGACTTCATTTTCTTCTGTAATTGCCGTCAGGTTCATCACCTTATTTTTTTCCAAAAGCATCCTATAAAACATTTCAAACTGTTCTAGCTGTCCTGCATCTAATGTGATGCCTATTTCTTCCGCTCTTTTCTTTAACTTGTCTTTGAATTCCATTTATGCATCCTCTTTTCCCTTTCTGTGACGAATCTGCTCCATATATATCAACAAAACAGAAATATCGGAAGGAGAAACTCCTGAAATACGGGACGCTTGTCCAATAGAATACGGTCTTACATCATTCAGTTTTTGCACTGCCTCTTTCCTAAGATTATGAATCTCTTCGTAATGAATATCCACAGGAATCAGCTTCTTTTCCATCTTTTTAAACTGCTCCACCTGCTTTTTCTGTCTGGAAATATATCCTTCATATTTCAGATTAATGTTCACCTGTTCTATAATTTCCTCATCCAGCGTTTCCCTTTTCTTATCAATCTCATCCAAACACTCATAATTCAATTCCGGTCTCTTTATCAATTCTGCCAGAGTAGCTGCACTCTTCAACGGAGTACTCTCATTTTTAATGAGTAACTCCTGTACCTCTTTGTTGGCTCCCACCGTTGTATTCCTTAACCGTCCGATTTCTTTTTCAATCCTTTTCCTTTTTTCACAAAAGGCTTCATACCTTTCCTCATCAATCAGACCGATTTCATGTCCTAAATCTGTCAGCCGCATATCTGCGTTATCCTGTCTTAAAAGCAAACGATATTCTGCTCTGGAGGTCATCATCCGGTAAGGCTCATGATTTTCTTTCGTCACCAGGTCATCAATTAATACGCCAATATACGCCTGGGAGCGATCTAAGATAATCGGCTCTTCTTTTTTACAAAATCTTGCCGCATTGATTCCTGCCAGCAAGCCCTGCCCCGCTGCCTCCTCATAACCGGAACTTCCATTAAACTGTCCTCCGCTGAATAATCCGCAGATATTTTTAAATTCCAATGACAGTTTCAATTGATTTGGATTAATGCAATCGTACTCTATGGCGTAAGCATTTCGGATAATCTTTACATTTTCCAGACCTTTTACAGAACGATACATGGCATACTGAACATCCTCCGGCAGAGAACTGCTCATTCCTCCCACATACATTTCATTGGTAAATTCTCCTTCTGGCTCAATGAAAAGTTGATGACGTTTTTTATCTGCAAAACGTACCACCTTATCTTCAATAGAAGGACAGTATCTTGGCCCGGTTCCCTCTATCACTCCCGAATATAGCGGAGAGCGATCTAAATTCTCTCGTATAATTTCATGGGTTTTCTCATTCGTATAAGTCAGCCAGCAGGAAACCTGCTCTCTCCTGATATCTTCCTCTTTATTGGTAAAGCTGAACGGAACGACCTTCTCGTCTCCAAACTGCTCCTCCATCACGCTGAAATCTACAGAACGTTTATCAATTCTTGCCGGTGTTCCCGTTTTAAAGCGATAAAGTTCAATTCCATGTTCTCGAAGAGACTGACTCAGATGATTGGCCGCCTGCAATCCATTCGGCCCGGTGTAATCCACCACATCCCCATACAGACATCTTGCCTTTAAATAAGTTCCCGTTGCTAAAACCACTGCTTTCCCATGATAGACGGCACCGGAAAAAGTTTTCACTCCTTTTACTTTGCCCTCCTCCACCAAAAGCTCTGTCACCTCCGCCTGTCTCAAAGTCAGATGATCAGTATTTTGCAAGGTATATCTCATACGCATGGAATATGAATCTTTGTCTGCCTGTGCTCTCAGAGAATGTACCGCCGGTCCCTTAGATTTGTTAAGCATTTTAGACTGTATATAGGTTTTATCTATATTCTTTCCCATCTCCCCGCCCAGGGCATCAATTTCTTTTACCAGATGCCCTTTGGAACTTCCTCCAATATTCGGATTACATGGCATCAAAGCGACGCTGTTCATACTCACCGTAAAAATAATCGTCTCGCAACCCAATCTTGCAGCAGCCAAAGCCGCCTCACATCCGGCATGTCCTGCTCCCACGACCACCACATCATAATACTCTTCTAATGTTTTCATTGATTGTATTCCTCATTTACCAAAAAATTACAGATCTATTTCCCTGTACAGAATCTGGAAAAAATCTCATTGACCAAATCCTCTTCTACTGCCTCTCCCACAATAAGTCCAAGCTTTTCATAGGCGCTCATTAAATCTATTGTAAAAAAATCTTCCGGCATTCCATTTTCAATGCTCTCTTTGACACATCGAAAACTTTCCAGAGAATCATCCAAAGCTTTCTTATGTCTGGCGTTGGTAATGTACATTTCCTGATTTGCATCTATTTTACCATGGAACATCAAATTTTTTAATTCCTTCACAAAAATATCCATTCCCTTATGATATTTCGCAGAAATTGGCAAAATCGGATCCTCTTTTTGAAGTCTGGATTTTAAGGCCTCATAATCTTCTTCCCTGTAATTGTCTATATCTGATTTATTTAACAAAACAATTTTTCTTTTGTCTTTTATCCTCTCCAAGATATCCAAATCTTCTTTGTGAAAAGGCACAGAAGTATCCACAAGAAAGAGTACCAAATCTGCCTGATCAATCTCCTTTCTTGCCTTTTCCACACCGATTTTTTCCACGGTATCTTCCGTATCACGGATTCCCGCCGTATCCACAATATTTAAAGTGATACCATCCAGATTCACCGATTCTTCCAGAGTATCTCTCGTCGTTCCCGCAATCTCGGTGACGATGGCTCTCTCCTCTCCCAGAAGAGCATTCAAAAATGAGGATTTCCCCGCATTTGGCTTTCCCACAATACAAGTGCGGATTCCTTCTGCGATGTATCTTCCATTGTCATAAGAATCTATCATCTTCTGTGTAGCCTCTATCCAATTTTGTACAAGACCGCCTAATTTTTCAGAAAATCCATCCAGACTCATATGTTCCGGATCATCCAATGCGGATTCTATATATGCGATTTGATAGAGTACCTCCTCCCGGACTTTTTTGATTCTATCAGACAATTCTCCTTTGAGCTGTGCCACGGAATTTCTTCTTGCCAACTCATTTTTGGCATCAATGACGTCCATCACGGCTTCCGCCTGAGACAAATCTATTCTCCCATTTAAAAAAGCTCTCTTCGTAAACTCTCCCGGCTCTGCCGGCCTTGCCCCATGTTTTATGACCAGATTTAAAATTCGATAGACTACAGAAACTCCTCCGTGACAGTCAATCTCCACCACATTTTCTCTCGTATAACTTTTTGGAGCTTTCATAATAAGGACGATACATTCATCAATGACCGTATCCTTCTCTTTGATGTTTCCGTAGTATACTCGATGGCTCTCCCACTCTTTTACATTCTTTCCGGCAGGCTCAAAAATTTCTCCCAAAATTTTTAAAGAATTCTCCCCGCTTATCCGGATGATTCCGATTCCGGCATTGGACACTGCCGTGGCGATGGCGGCAATGGTATCAAATTCATTTATCATATCCACTTTGCTCCATTCAAAAATAGGATGTTTAAAAAATCCTGAGGAATCTTTAAACATCCTTATTACACTGATGCATTATGTTATCTTTCTTTTTTTAACATAATCACAACTTTACGATATGGCTCCTCTCCTTCGCTTCTGGTACATACATACCGATCATTCTGTAAAGCAGAATGAATCACCCTTCTTTCATAAGGGTTCATCGGCTCCAGAGAAATTGATTTTTTCGTTCTCTTTACAGTATAAGCAATCTTTTTTGCCAGCTTTTCCAGAGTCACCCGTCTTCTCTCCCGGTAATTCTCTGTATCAAGCTTCACGCGCACATATCCTTCCCCTTCTTTATTGACAAAAAGGCTGATAAGGTATTGAAGCGCATCCAAAGTCTGGCCTCTCTTTCCAATGAGAATTCCCATGTCAGGACCGGACAAATCAATATTCATAATATTGTCTTCTTCCTTATAATCAATAGAGACCATCGTCTCCACCTTCATGGCAGAAAACAACTCATCACAAAACTCCTGGGTTCGCTCCACAAGAGTTTTCTTTAATGTAACCCTGATAACCACAGGCTTTACGTTAAAAATTCCAAGAAAACCTGAGCTTCCCTCATCGACTACCTCATATTTTAGCTGATCACTGCTGACTCCAAGCTGGACAGCAGCCTCCATAATGGCATCTTCTTTCGTCTTGCCTTTAAACTCCATTACGTCCACTATTTCTTACCTCCCCTGGTATTTTGTTCCTCTTCATACTGGGATACCAGATAAGCATTTTTGCCGATTTCACCCAATTTACTTCTATCTACAGATACCTTTCCCTCTCTATCTGCACTGGTAGAACTATGAAGTTTCTTTAAATTCATGTTTGCGATATCTGTCATCGTATTTTGTCTGGATGCAACCTGAGCATCCTCCGCTTTTGCAGACGCATTCGTAAGACGCTCCATCATTGATTTTTTGCCTTTGGCTTTCTTTTTCGCAGCTTTCTCACGATTTTTCTCAATCATCTTGTCCAGATCCGCATGTTCCATATACTTATTGACAATCACCTGCTGAATACACTGGAATGCCGCACTTGTCACCCAGTAAATTCCCATACCTGCCGGAGTCACAATACAAAAATATAAAGACATCAACGGCATGGTGTACATCATGCTTTTTGTCATGCCCGCTGCCGGATTATTCGGATCCATATCCGGCTGTTTCATCGTTTTTGTCGTCAAAAACTGAAACAGAGCCGCCATAATAGGAATAACCAGATATACAGAAAAATGAAATCCCGGAGTCTGCGCCACATTGATTCCCAAGAAGAAATGATTCATGTCAGAAAGCTGAGATGATACATTGTCAATCACCTGGGAGGCAGACGGAATCGCACTGGACAATTTGTCCCAGGCATCTGCCGTAAAATAATTCAAGATATCAATAATCTGATCTACACTGGCATCCTTTGGAAGTTCAGTAATATAGGAAGACTTCACTCCCTCTGCAATTTTATTGATTGTGCTTACATGATTCGCATCATTCTGGATGGCCGTTACCACTGTGGCATAAAGCTCTTTTACTTCAGGAATATATGCCGGAATCTTACGAATTACCTGGAATAACGCCAAAAAAATCGGCAGCTGGATGACAGTCTGAAGACAGCCTCCTGTCGGATTGGTTCCGTATTTATCATAAACAGCCTGAATCTCTTCATTCTGCTTCATCATAGATGCCTGGTCTTTTTTGTTTCGATATTTTTTCTGAATCTTTAAAATTTCAGGCTGCATCGCCTGATTGATTTTCATGAATTTCTGCTGTTTGATTGTAAGCGGAGTCATAATCAAACGGACAAAAATCGTAAAAATGATAATACATACACCAATATTCTGAATTCCTACGGAATCTAAGCCCCGGAAAATAAAATCCATGACATATCCGAGCAGGGTCGCAATCCATCCTATGATTGGTGTTGTTGACTGGGTCAATATCATACTTGTCCTCCTTAATTACGGAACCGGATCATACCCACCTTTTGCGAAAGGATTACAGCGCAAAATCCGCCATATTGTCAGCAATCCTCCCTTACACAAACCATACTTTTCTAACGCTTCTATCGCATACTGTGAACAGGTGGGTGTATAAATACAGGTAGCTCTGCCCTTCAGAGCCGACAGATATTTTTGATAAAACTCAATAATCCTGATTACAATTCTCTTCATAAGAAATCTCTTTTAATCTCTTTTTATTTCTTTCAATAGATGATGGTTTTTCAACAAATGTATTATGGCACTCTCAAATTTTGGGTAGCTGGCTTCGCCGGATGCTGCTCGTGCCACAATCACAATATCGTACCCTTCCGTGACCTCTTCCCAGTGAAGACGCATCACTTCCCGGACCACTCTGGTAATCCTGTGTCTTACGATACTGTTTCCAACTTTCTTGCTGGCGGAAATTCCAACCCGATTGTAAGGAAGATGATTTTCAAGAACAATCATGACAAAAAGACGATTGACTCTGGATTTTCCTTCCTTGTAAACGGCCTGGAATTCCCTGTTTTTCTTTAAAGACTGAAACTTACTTACCAAATTTTCTCACCTTTCTGAATATACAAATGAGAAAAGAAAAGGCCACATGACTGCGACCTATGCTGACAACTTATTTCTTCCTTTTGCTCTTCTTCTGGCTAATACTTTTCTGCCATTAGCAGTGCTCATTCTTTTTCTAAAACCATGAACTCTGGACCGATGTCTCTTTTTCGGCTGATATGTCATCTTCATAGCGAAAGCCACCTCCTTCGATTATTCTATCCTGTTGAAAAACATCACTCCTATTATATTGAAAAAAGTATTCCCCGTCAAGTAAATCCTTGCTTTTTTCTATATGAAATCTATTTTTTCTTTTTTTCCACAACGGAATCACTACTTATCCACGAGTTATCCACATTTTGTGTATAACCTGTGCATAACTTTCTATATATTCACATTTCCATTTTTATTTTTGACGAAATATAGGTGTTTTCCACCATTTTTTTCTTGTGTATAACTTCAGTTATTTTATCCACAATCCACATTTTCCTTATATTTCCGCTTTTTCCTCCTCATTTTGACACTTATCCACAGAAAGTTATCCACATTTTCTAATTGCAAAAAAATCATCTTTGTTATACACTATAACGTATCGAAGCTTTCTGACTTTATATTGATAATTCATTAACAATATATTTCTTTGTTTTTTTTCATATTTGTTCATTATTAGAGGAAGCTTCTCTCACAAAAACAGGATAATCGGATTGGAGTTATTACATTATGAAAGAGAAAATTGAATCTAAATGGAATGAAATTTTAGACATTCTAATAAAAGAAGAAGATATTTCACCGGTGGCCGTTAAAACATGGCTCGCACCTTTGGTCATTCAATCAGTAACCGATGACACCATCACCATTTTCGTCTCCCGCGGCGCGCGGGGAATCGAGTTCATCAAACATAAATACTATGATCTCATTCTTTCCGCAGCCATTGAACAGGTAATCGGAAGGCAATTTGATATTCATTTTACCGACTCTCCTGCTCAGGAAAATAAAAAAGAAAAAAAATCTTCCTCTAAAAAAGCTTCATCCATCCAAACGGAATACATAGGAAACTTGAACCCAAGATACACTTTTGATACTTTCGTCGTCGGCCCTACCAATAAAATGGCCCATGCCGTATCTGTAGCCGTGGCAGATTCACCGGGAAGTTCTTACAATCCTTTATTTTTATATGGAGGCGCAGGTCTTGGAAAAACTCATCTTATGCACTCCATCGCCCACCATATTATTAATAATAGAAAAGATCTGAAAGTTTTATATGTAACTTCCGAAAAATTTACCAACGAATTGATTGATTCTTTAAAACATGACAAAAATAAGGAATTCAGGGATAAATATCGAAACATTGACGTTCTTCTCATTGATGATATTCAATTTATTATAGGAAAAGAAAGTACGCAGGAAGAGTTTTTCCACACCTTTAATGAACTGCATGAGGCAAAAAAACAGATTGTCATTTCCTCAGATAAACATCCAAGAGAGATTTCTACCCTGGAAGAACGACTTCGCTCCCGCTTCGAGTGGGGAATTACCGCTGATATTCAACCGCCGGACTATGAAACCAAAATGGCCATTCTGAAAAAGCGGGCAGAACTTGAAAATCTGGAGGTCGAAGTGGAGGTTCTTCAATACGTCGCCACAAACATTACTTCAAACATCCGGGAACTTGAAGGAGCCTTAAATAAAATCTGCGTTTTCGCTAATTTAGAAAAAAAGCCGATTACGCTTTCTCTTGCAGAAGAAGCCTTAAAAGATACCATAGAGACACAAAAAGAAATTACGCCGGAATTAATTATGGAATTGGTTGCCGACCATTATAATATCACGGTCAGCGACATTTTATCCCGCAAAAAAAATAAAGAAATTGCCAACCCAAGACAAGTCTGCATGTATTTAATAAGAAAGTATACCAACTCTTCCTTGCAGGTAATCGGAAAAACGATGGGAAACCGCGACCATACTACCATTATTCATGGCTTTGACAAAATCAATGATCTGCTGACCAAAGATGAAGTCTTGAAAACCAATGTGGATATTCTCGTTAAGAAGCTCAATCCACCGGTCTGATGCTTTCCAATTATTTGTACAGAAGGTTTTCCACATTTTATCAAGATTCTATTGTGAATGAGCTGTGGATAAGATGGGGGTATTTTTTCCCCTGTGGATAGTGAGGATTTTTCTTTCCGGTTATCCACAGGGTTATCCGCATGGTTATTCTATCGAAATCCCCTTTGATTTTCTTGTCTTTTCGGCTTATACACAGATTCAACACCCCCTACTACTACTACTACGGATAGTATATTATATTTATATTACATTTTTCACCGAAAGGAGTTATACACAATTATGAAGATTATTTGCTCAAAGCATCAGTTTTTGCAGGGAGTTAATATTGTCTCCAAGGCCGTTTCTACAAAAACTACCATGGATATTTTAAGCTGCATTTTAATCGAGGCTTATGATGGACATATCAAATTAACCGCCAATGATACGGAGCTGGGCATCGAAACAGAAATTGAAGGAGACATCATTGTTCCCGGTAAAATTGCTCTGGAAGCAAAACTTTTTTCAGAAATTATAAAAAAGATACCGGAAAACGACGTAATTCTGGAAACAGAAGAAAATGGAAATACAAGCATCCGCTGCGAACAGATTCATTGTAATATCATGGGGAGAACGGGAGATGATTTTTCTAAACTTCCTGTTATCGAAAAGGAAAATAAGATAACCATTTCCCAATACGACTTAAAAGAAGTAATCAGACAAACCATTTTTTCTGTATCTGACAACGAAAATAATAAATTAATGACCGGGGAACTTTTACAAATTGAAAAAAATCAGTTGATTGTGACCTCTCTTGACGGACATCGTATTTCTGTCAGAAAAATAGAATTAAATGAAACCTATCCTCAGATGGAGGTGATCGTTCCGGGCAAGACATTATTGGAAATCAGCAAGATTTTGTCGGGAGAAGCAAAAGATTTTGTCAATATGTACTTGACAGAAAAACACATTTTATTTGAATTTGAAAGTACGGTTGTCGTTTCCAGACTGTTAGAAGGAAAATTTTATAATATCAATCAGATGCTTTCCACAGATTATGAAACCAAGCTGACCATCAACAAAATGGAATTGCTTCGCTGTCTGGACCGTTCCACTCTTTTTGTAAAAGAGTCTGATAAAAAGCCAATTATTCTAAAAATTGAAAATGAAAAAATGGATTTGATGATTTCTTCCGAAATTGGTTCGATGGAAGATAAAATTTCCATCGAAAAAGAAGGAAAAGATTTACTCATTGGTTTTAATCCTAAATTTTTGGTGGACGCTCTTCGAGTTATTGACGAAGAAGAGGTCGATATTTATATGATCAACGCCATTGCACCGTGTATCATCCGGGATGAGAACGCATCGTATCTGTACCTTATTTTGCCAATTAATGTTAGTAACAGTCATATTTAACGAGCAGATACACAGGTTTTTACGCCTGGTTACTTTCTTATCGCTGAGATGTGATGTCATCTGCCAGGCTGATATTACAAAAAAGCTATCTATTTTATTGCGAAATAGATAGCTTTTTAGACAATCGAAATAGCGTAAAAAAATGATGTCAGAGAAAGGAAAAAATCAATAAAAAGGAGAAATTATGGAAATTAAGTTAACAAAAGAATTTATCACATTGGGACAGGCGTTGAAAGCTGCGTCTTTGGTTGGCTCCGGTTCCGAAGCAAAGATGGTCATTCAGGATGGATACGTTAAAGTAAATGGAGAAGTGGAAACAAGACGGGGAAAAAAATTATATCCGGGGGACAAGGTAGAGTTTGAGGACGATTTGATCGAGGTAATTTCCTGACGATGGAGAGAAAAGGGAGGAGAAGGTTATGTATGTAGAATCGATACAGTTAAGCAATTACAGAAATTATGATTCAGCAGATATAATCTTCTCTCCCGGCGTAAACATTTTTTTTGGAGATAACGCCCAGGGAAAAACGAATTTGCTGGAGGCGGTATATTTAAGCGGGACTTCTCGCTCTCATCGAGGAAGCCGGGATAATGAGCTAATCCGATTTGACAAAAATGAGGCCCATATTCGTTTATTTTTTAACAAGAAACAACTGTCCCATCGTCTTGATTTTCATTTAAAGAAAAAGAAGGCGAGAGGTATCGCTATAGATGGCGTTCCTATCAAAAAAACGGGTGAGTTACTCGGTATGCTGCACATTGTGTTTTTTTCTCCCGAAGATTTAAGCATGATAAAAAACGGCCCTTCCATGCGGAGGAGATTTTTGGATATGGAGATGAGCCAGCTTGACAGGGCATACCTGCAATATGTGACCAGATACAGTAAACTTTTGGTGGAAAGAAATAATCTGTTAAAGCAGATTGCTGTGCACCCTCAGTTAAAAGAGACTCTGGATGGGTGGGATGAACAGCTGGTGGAGCTGGGAAGGAACATCATCAAAAAGAGAGAGGCATTTGTCATCAGGCTGGATGAAATGATGAGGGAAATCCATGGTAACCTGACCGGTGGGAAAGAAAACATGCAAGTGTTTTATGAAAAAAATACGGGGGCGGAGGAGTTGAGAGATGCTTTGTGGAGCAAAAGAGACAGAGATATCAAGATGGGCGCTACTTCCGTGGGTCCGCATCGGGATGACATTGCCTTTCAATCCAACGGCATTGATATCCGAAAGTTTGGCTCCCAGGGACAACAAAGAACCGCCGCCCTGGCGCTGAAATTGTCGGAAATCCGTCTCATAGAGAAAGTGTCCGGCGAAAAACCGGTTCTTTTGTTGGACGATGTGTTGTCTGAGTTGGACAGTCATCGTCAAAATTATTTACTGGAGCATATTTCTGATATTCAGACGATGATCTCCTGTACCGGATTGGAGGAATTTGTAAACGCCCGCCTTTCCATGGATAAAATTTTTCGAGTGGATCAGGGAAAAATCAAAGAGTATCAATGAGCGGGTGGCTGTGACGGGACAGGGGACCCTGCGTCTTAGAGTATAATTATCATTGGCAAAAAAGAAAAAAATAAAGGGAAGAGATCA
>JAUNJG010000147.1 GCA_030533385.1 Eubacteriales bacterium
AATATATTTTATCTCACATTACAGATCATTTTTTGGCGTTTCATCTGCCAAAACCCATATCCGCCAAACAGCGCTGCTGGTATTATGCATACTACCATTGGAAGAACAGACGTATAATACCAGGAGTTGTCATACTTGAGAAAAACAGGCAGGAGATTCGCAATTCCATGATGGATAGAGCATGGAAAAATAGATTTGCTTTTCTTAAACATATATATCATTAAGAATGATAAGCATATGTTTGAAACTGTTATTTCAATAAAGCCCTGTACCGGATACTCCATAAAGATAAGTATTCCTATGTGATATATGCCTCTGACAATCCCCAATACAATACATGCCACAACGGTGCCTGCAATTTTTTCCAATTTAGGAAATAAATAACCGATCCAGCCCAGTTCTTCTCCCAGGCATTCAATCAGGCATAATATTCCAAGCACTGTCATGAGACAGATCTCCCCTGCGGTTTTCAAAGAGAATATAACGGAAACCTTTTTCCCAAATATGAAAGGCATAAACGGATATGCTGAATACATAATGACAAGCGTCGCCAAAACTGATAAGACATATATTTCCCATGATTCTTTTATGTGAAATGCCACTCCCAGATTGTTCCATCCTTCTTTTGTTATCTGTGTAACAACTAATGCCAGAAACATCGGTAAATATGAGGCGGCAATAATAAATATTGCCGCCGAATCTGCATTTGGATTAGAATACCCCAGATACCAGCACATATTGGAAAACACCAGGCAGGCCAACACATACACTGTTATTTCATTCAACACGCCCCTCTGCTCTCCCATCCGTTGCTGTTTTTCTTTAAATGTCATGTTCACCTCTTTCCTGACACATATATTGCATCAATAATAATCGTCCTACTCTGACCTGCAATGCATCAGCTGCCTTTATTATAGAAAACATCGCTTTGTAATTACAGACAACTGCCAACAGTGACAGACAGCGTTTTTAAATCAGACGGGGCGCAGACATATCACAAATTCCTTCACATAACTTACTTCCCTATGCTCAACCGTCAGCGTTCCTCCATGCTTTTCCACAATCTTTCTGGCAATAGCAAGGCCAAGCCCGCTTCCATAAGAGGCATTCCTGGAGGCATCGCCGGAAACAAATGGTTCAAAGATGATTTCTGATTCTTCTTTCCTGATGTCCATTCCGGTATCTGCCACAATAATCCAAACCCCGTTTTCTTCTTTTCTTACCTTGATGCCCACCCTGCTGCCTTCCGCATTGTGCTTATACGCATTTATAATGAGGTTGCTGACAGCCCGTGTCATCTGCAGCACATCACAGGAGACCAGTATCTTTTCATCCGGAATATCTATTTCCAAACGGATATTCTTCTCCTCAAAGGCTTCATACTGCCCTGCGGCCACGCTGCGTACCACCCGGCAGATGTCCGCTTCCATTTTATTCAGGGGATAACTCTCCGCCTGCAGCTTCGTATATTCAAAAAGCATATTCAGAAGTTCGTCTGTCTGCCTGGCCTTCTGGTAAATCCGGTCAATGACAATCTCCGCCTGTTCAAGCTCCACCTTTTTATCTCCCAAAGCTTTCGCATATCCGAGGATCGAAGTCATAGGTGTTTTCAGGTCATGGGCAATATTGGCATAGAGCATATTGCGCTCATCCGTCTGGCGCTGTATCTCGGCATTTATTTTTTTTGTAATCGCTCGTGAGAACAGCCATGCCGCCGGGCCCACCATAATCAGAGCAGCACCCATAACAATATTGACTACCAATGTTCCCGCTGCAACAGCTACTGTTCCGGAAATGCCATAATATGATGTAAGGGCTTCCCTTAGAAGAAGGGCTAAAACCAGCTCTCCAATCGTCAGCGAAATCGTAGTGCCTACAAAGCAGCACACAATAGATCGTTTTAGCTTTTTCATCCCTTCTTCCCTCTCACCAGCCTGTAACCCAATCCCCGGATTGTTTCAATATTTTCGGCTCCTGTCTTTTCACGCAGCTTGCTTATCATAACCCGGATTGTATTGTCATCAACAGCATAATCTTCATTCCAGCCTGCACTGTAGATCTGCTCTTTCGTAAACACACGTCCGGGATTTTCCATGAACATTTTCAATATCAGGTATTCCGTTTTGCTAAGCGGGATTTCCACACCATTTTTTATCAGGCAGCACTCCCCAAGATTTAAACATAACTCTCCTGACAAAACCATACCACCCGCATTTTTGGTGCTCCCTGCGTCCGCCCGCCGCAGCCTTGCCCTTACTTTAGCGACAACCTCCAAAGGTTCAAACGGTTTTAATATGTAATCATCTGCCCCAAGATCCAATCCTAATATCCGGTCAGACAAATCAACCTTTGCAGAAATAACCAGTATGGGAACATCCATTGTCTGCCGTGTTTTCTTTATCAGTTCAAACCCATCCATTTGCGGCATCATAATATCAACAAGGGCAACATCTATCTTGTAATTTTGTAAAACCATGAACGCCATGCTGCCGTCATATGCTTCGTAAATCCGAAATCCCTC
>JAUNJG010000068.1 GCA_030533385.1 Eubacteriales bacterium
TCCTGATTCTTATCATCCTGGGATTTCTGGTTCTTTGTCTTTTTAATAGTATAAGTATCGGAACCTTCCAACTTCTCCTGAGTAGTAGAATCATAAGTCGTCACAGAGAAGGTATCCTCAGTCACGTCGATGACAGAGTAAGTAGGCGTCCATGTCTGACTTCTCTCTGCAATAAAATCTTGCTGGCTCGGAATCAACTCATAGAATTTAGATCCAGTTGCGGAGTTTGCCTCAAAATACACGGTTCCCTCAGGATTGGTGACGGTGCCGCCCTTGACATCGCTCACGATCTCGTAACAGTTATTGTCCGCTTGGAAATCTCCCAGATTATCCTTATAATTTCCTTTCGTATATGCGCCATGTTCCTTTCCATCACTCACCAGCTGATAAGTTCTGGAATAAGTGTGGTCATGTCCCTGCAACACTACGTCGATGTCGTACTTGTCCATAATCGGAGTCAGCTGGGTACGAAGCACCATGCCGTCGGTATCGGAATGGTCTTTTCCGGAACCGTAGATGTCCTGATGGAAGGTTACGACTCTCCATTTTTTATCCTGATTTTCTTCTACGGCCTTCTTGATTACGTTCTCATGGGTAGCGCAGTTATAGTTGTTCGTATCAATGAAAATGAACAGCACATCCCCATAAGTGAAGTAATAATCGGTTCCCGCTTGGGTTCTGCCCTCGGTGTAAGCATCTCCGGCGTCTTCCTGCGTATTCGGGTTATTAAAATGCCAGCTGTACTGGGCGGAACCGGAATCATGATTACCAATCGTGGTTGCCACCGGCAGAGAAGTCAATGCCTCCGCACCAAGATAGCCTGCGTACTCTCTCTCTTCATCAGCATAATTGACCTGGTCGCCGGCAGATACCATGAAGCTGACATCCGGATGCTTGTCGACTGCCTGATTCAAAATCTCGTTCCAGTTATAGGAGTCGTTTCTGGCTGCCAGATAGTCCGGTTTTGTCTTGGTCATCTCATTGCCCTGACTGTCCGTCTGACCTTTACAGGCTCCAACCTGCGGGTCTCCCACATAGAGGAAGGAGTAGCTGGAAAAAGATTCCGTCTTGTAACTCTGCGGTTCCTTCCACTCTCCATCCTGGAACACCTGGTAGTAATACTCTGTATTTTCTTCTAAACCTGTCACTTCCACTTTGTTGCTATAGTAACCGTTGATATCGGATCGGCTCTTCTCATCGGAGCTTAATTCTTCCTGCGTTCCCTTAAACTCCTTGACACCTTCTTTCATCGCCTTATCCGTGGCAATCTTCACCATCGGCGTCTCTTTCGTCGTGCTGTACCATGCAAAGTTCAGCTCGCTCTCATTTTTTCCAGGCGTCAGGGAAACGTGCTTCCAATTGTCCCGTGTTTCTTCCCAGTTCTTTTTATAATCTTCCCAACTACCCTCTGTTCCCGTCAGGGTCGCATCATTCCAATGCTCCGTCGCCGCACTCACACTCATTGGCGCAGCAACTGTTCCCAATCCAAGAATGAAAGATAAGGATGCAATTCCGACAAAATTTCTCCATCGATTCTTTCTCATAGCATTTTACACCTTTCGTCGTTTCTTCTTATATAGTATACTGGCATGCATGCTCTTTCATTCTAATGGGAACGGGTAAAAAACTCTATCTTCTTTTTGTAAATTTTTTGTAATAATTATTAAAAAAATGCATATTATTAATTAATTTGCCTCTTATTTTTAATTTAATATACTTTTTTTATGTAATTTCCTAATTTTTTTACTGCTGGCTTGTCTAAATCCGCATAGTCAAAGACGATGATACCGTCGGTGTTCTTCTTGATACAGTATTTCAGCATCTTTCTCAGCTGCTTTTTGCTCACCAGCTCTCTCTTCTCTGCGGCAGTCGTTCCGAGGGAAGCCTGTCCCATCTTATATGCAGGAAGGCCGATGTAAAGCTTCACTTTGCTCTGGTCTACCATGAGCGCCCAGCGGTCTACCATCTTTCCAAACCCTGCGGTTTTATGGGAAAATCCCCAGTAAATCTGCGGTGCAATGTAATCTACGAACTTCGTGGAATTGGTCCATTTTTTAATATTGACATAATAAGAATATTTGCTGTTTAGTCTGTCAATGTTTCCGGCAGGACTGATTCCGAACACCACGTCCGGCTTCACGGATTTCACCGCCGCCTTGATTCCTTTAACCAGCTTGTTGACCTGCTTCCTGCGGTAAACCTTGATACTTTTTCCTTTTTGCTTCTCTTTGGATGCATGGTATTCCGGCGCATCAAAGGCAGTCTCATAATTGGCAGAAGTAAAACTTGGGTAAAAATAGTCATCCATATGTATACCGTCCACGTCATAGTTTCGGACGATCTCTTCCACCCCTTTGATAATCAGCTCTCTCACCTCAGGGCTGGACGGATTATAGTAAAGCTGTCCTCCGTAGGACAACACTTTCCTCTTGTCCTCCTCGTTGGCAGATTCCATCCATTTTCTCGCCGGATTGTCCTTCGCCAGCTTTGTGTAATCTGTGTTAAAAGATACTCTGTAAGGATTGACCCAGGCCTCGATTTTCATACCTTTTTGGTGGGCTTCCCGCACCATGATTTCCAGCGGGTCATAGCTGATTTCCTCCCCCTGTTTTCCGGCAATAAATTCCGAGGTTGGGAAATAAGCTGACCGATAGAGTGCGTCGCTCGTCGGGCGCACCTGAACGATAATTCTGTTCAACCCTCTGCTCAGGCATTTGTCCAGCACTTTGTTAAAATAAACGGAAAAATTCACCGGGGTGTTGTCCGGGTTGCTCCGCAGATAACTTCTGAAATCATAATAAGAAAACCATACGGCCCGGTAATCCGACGGAGATACCGCAGCCTCCGTCTTCACCGGAATCCACGCTCCGCATAACAAGAGCAGTGCCATTATCCATGCTGTCATTCGTTTCTTCATGTTGTCTCCTTTCTTTGTAAAACAATTTCACAAAAACTTTTTCTAGAGCTTTTCACGGAACATTTCATAGAATATTTCCACGGAGGAACCGTCGCACCCGGAAAGCCGGGCAATCTCCTATAAAAAACTACGTCCCGCCGGAGGGCGGGCGCCATCTTATGTCCAATATATCCGCAATATTCCTAAGATGGTCAGATGAACGGGATAAAACAGGTAGAAAAACCATTGAAAGAAGCGTTTGCCTCTCTTTATTCTTTGCTTGTTATAGCAATGTAAAAGGCAGATTCCCGCTGCGGCAGGCCCCGCTGCGGCGCCTGCCCCGAAAAGAAGGCTGGACAATATACCTGCCACAGCGCCTTTTTCCGCCATCAGCAGATATTTGTCCAAAGAAATAAAGATGCCAAAGGAAAGAACCGCCCAAAAAAAGGCTTTCTTTTTCTTCTCCTCCGCATCCTTCGCCCACCAAAACAGCAGGGTAAACATGGCCGCAAAAATGGCCCAGTCACAAAAGATTGTCAAAAAAACCAATGCGGCGACCGCCGCCTGAGTAAAGGCAGGTGAAACAGGGCTGTCCAGGACGCAGAGCATAAGAAAACAGAGCCAGAGAGTGAACAGCATATTAAGGTTCGTACTCCTGAAAACGTCCCCCTCGGCAAAGGCGAGACTGTAGGGAATCTGAGATATGACAGCCGTCACCAGCAACCGAGTGCTGTATTTTACTTTTGAGCGGGTATAAAAATACCCCTCCACCAGAAAATAGCACATGGTAATAGCCGTGAAATATCCAACATCAATGAGGACGATTCCAAGTATGTCGGTCTCCTCCATAAAGATGGCAGAACAGTGATTGAGCAGCATCGTTACCATGGCTATCATTTTAATTCCATCCCGGCTGATTCCTCCGCCGGGTGGTCCCGCTTTCTTTTCTTTTTGCTCCGGTACGGCAGACACCTACTCTTCCTCCTCCGGGAACAGCATGCCTTCCAGGAAGTCCGGGTCACTCATATACTCCGCCACGGCACCCAATACGCTATCCAGATATCCATTTTCTCCAACCTCGTCCACCAGACTCTCGAAAATCTCGTCAAAGTTGTCTTCCATGGCCATATCCTGGTTCATAATCGCCACAACGGTGCGGAAAAACTTCAGAATCTCCATCTGCATTCTTCCGTCGAACAAAGAAACCAGATCTTCTTCCTCTTCCTCCTGCCCCGGCACGCGAAGAAGCAGGGCAGCCGGGATACCTTCTCGCTGTCTGAACGCTTCCGTGCTGTCCAGGAAATCATGAAGTACCCCTTCGTTTAGCACAGGTGCCATCAAAGACTCCTCCGTCTCCACGTCCGCCGGATAATAAAAATAGTCGTTCGCCATCACCAGATCCATAAAATAAGGGCTGGTCAGGAACAGTCCGGCCACCATGTCCTCGTGAGGAACCTCCAGGGAAATTTCTATTTCTTCTTCTAATTTTTTTCTTGGCATACCTGTGTTGGAATATACTTTAAATTTATCTTTGTTGCTCATCTCTTCCTCCTTCATTCTTCTATTCTCTTAATTTGCCTGCAAAATATTTCCGTGCGGATTGTCTCCATCTTTCACATCAAATCCCCATCGATCTTTCTCTTCGGCTTTTATACAGAAACCATTATAGCGGATTCCTGACAAATATGCCATAAGCAAATTATACAATCTAATTATTTCCCGAATATGGCTTTTGTGCAATTATCCTTCTCTCTAAGGAGCAGGTCTTCCCGCCTCCTCCTCTGTCTTTTTCACATCAGGGCAGCGCCGGCTCTCCTCCTCCGGCAAAAAATACCGCTCTAACAGACTGACATCTCCCTTTGTCTTTCTCTTTGTTTTGTACATTGCCTCGTCGGCACGGCGAAATACTTCGTCAATTTTTTTTCCTTCTCCTCTGTAATAACCTACCGACACACTAAACGGATAGAGAACTTGCTCCCGCCTTTCCATGACCTTCTCCTGAAACTTTTGCATGTCCTCCAGAACCTGCTCCTCCGGATAAGCGCCGGAGAGAAGGCAAAACTCGTCCCCTCCAATCCGGAAAACATTCATTCGGTTTCCAAACACCTCTTCCAGCATCTTTCCCGCCGTGCAGATGGCCTCGTCCCCCAGCTTATGTCCATAGCAGTCATTGATGTATTTCAAAAAATCAATGTCCGCAATCATCACCAGCACTTCTCCCTCCTCTTTCTCCCGGATTCGGGTCATCTCTTCCTCAAAAGACAAACGGTTTTTCATCTGGGTCAGTCCATCCACATAGGCAATGCGGGCAAGGGTTTCCCTTTTTAATTCCTCAGCCCGAATGTGCCTTCCCTCCATCGCCAGCTTGATACCGGTGTAAAAGAGAAACAAAAAGAATCCAAACTGCAAAATGCTTCCACTTTTCGCCTTGGAAACAAAATAAAAATGGAAAAGTTCCACCATCGTGCTGACAAGCAAAATGGCCAGCCCAAAGGCCTGGCTCTTCTCCCGCATCAATTTTCTTTCTTTGTACAAAGACCATTCTGCCGCTCCGAGAGCAATCACTGCGATGACGATATAAAAGCGCACCAGAAACTGCAATTCATGCTCATACCAAAGTCCCGCACAGCTTGCCACCCGTATGAAGGAAAAGAGCGCGATGCCCACGCCGTAAATGAGGCGCATATATCTTTTCTTCGCAATTTCCTGATAGGAGAGGAAGAATCGAACCGCCAGCACGGGCATCAACTCATAGCTCACATGGGAAAGGTAAGCGATGAGAGTGTGATTGTTAATAAAAATCTGCATCACCCGACATTCCAGCAGCATCCACAAGGCAATGCAGATGGCAAAGGCACCTAAAAAAGTCATATGCTGCGCCCTTTTTGTGTGGACAAGAAAAAGGCCGCTTATGAGATAATAAAGGGACAGCAGCAGCACAATGACGCAGATGATGATGCTGAACAGACTTTCTTCCACAAGCTTATAAAGGAAGCCAGTCTTCGTCCCGAAATATACCGCCGGAAGCTCCTCCACCACCGCCGGGTCGTCAATGCCCGGCAGCAGAGTGATACAAAGCTCTTTTCCCTGCCAGTCCTCCGGCAGCCTGACGCAGTTCCAAAAAGATCCCATCGAGAACACGAAAGGCTTCGTCACCGCCTCCCCGCTGTCCCAGATGATTTCTTTGTCCAGAGTGACAATACTCCTGCTCTGCCTTGACCAAAACAAAATGGAATCTCCTGCTATCGGCATCTCTTTCAGGGTCATCCGAAGGAAGACCGGTGCAAGACCTGTTTTCCTGATTTTCGACGGCAGCTTCTGCTCCACAGTCTTCTCCTCCCACTCAATGGTCCAGGTATCGTCCATCCTCATCGTTTTATCCTGCCGAAATCCCAGATTACGCTTAGGGAAGAAAAAAGCAACACAAAAAATACTGATAAACAAAAGCAGGATTATCAGATAAAAACTCCAATCAAGATAACGCATTATCGTCTTTTGCTTTTTCATGTGGTTCTTCATCTTTCTTTATTTTTTTCATTGAATTTCTATCCCCGGTTCATCCAGGTCGATTAAAATGTACCCCCCTGTATCCTTCCTTCTGTGAAAATATACATGGGTGTCCGACTCATTCTTCTGCGGAAACATATAGGCCATCAAATCAGACAGTTTTGCCTTTTTTAATCGCTGCCAGCTCCCCGCCCACTGTCTCTGGGCAGAATCTGTAAAAAGGACTCGTCCCCTCTCGTCTATTCCCAACAGCACCATCGTGTGATAGGAACCGGCATACTTCTTGTCAAACCAGCGGACAATCCTTCCGTTTTTCCTTCTCATGCGGCTTGTCTCAATCACCACTGGCCTGCCCCGTCCCAAATGTTCCTCCATCTCCTTCATGGCCTGCCCGTCCTCAAATCTCCCCACATATCGGTGAGGAATATGATTTTTTTGTAAAATCCGGGAAATTCCGTACAAGGATACCGGCATCTGCCTGGCAATATGCTTGCGGTAGTTGCGTCTCCACGCCTCCTCCCAACAGGCTCTCTCTATGATGCCAACGGTCTCCTCCGGACGCAGATTCCGGTATTTTGGCACATAGGCCGCCAGCAGCGCAGTCAGAGAACAGCAGGCACACCCGTGCCGGTTCATATATTCACTGTATTTTCCATAGTTCCCCGCCTTTTGCTGGTAGACGGGAAAGGTGACGCTTTTGCCCGCACCGTCTCCTTCCAGGGTAATCCACAGGCTCTCCCCGTCCATCCGTCCTTCCAAAGACTTCTTTATCAGATACTTTCTTCCCTCGGCGTCTTGCTTCCAGAGAAGATGGATGTGGTTCGTTCCTTCTGTTCTCTCACGCATCTCCTGTCTGTCCCTTTCCTTTTCCTCTGCCTCCGGTGGGGAGGACTTTTTTATTTTTTCAGGTTAAAATTTAAACACGGCAACCCCGTAAGCCGGCAGATTGTAGGCGATGGAATATTTTTTATCATCACACGCCTTCTTGATCGGCTTGTAAGTCTCCGGCCTTTTGGCACCGGAACCGCCAAACTCTGCGGCATCACTGTTTAAGAGCAAAGTGTGCTTTCTTCGACAGGTGGTTCCCACCCGGTAATCCGGCCTTGCCACCGGAGTAAAATTGCAGACGAAGAGCAGGTTGTTTTTGCCGTTTTCCGAATGTCTTGCAAAGGAGAAAATACTTCGATCTCCGTCATTGGCGTTGATCCACTCAAATCCTTCCGGATAGCAATCATACTCATAGAGGCACTTGTTCTTTTTGTAAATGTGAAGAAGCGCCCGCACGAAATTTTGAAGCTGACGGTTTCTGTCCTTTTCAAGAAGAAACCAGTCAAGCTCTCTGGATTCGCTCCACTCCTGATGCTGTCCGAAATCCTGTCCCATAAAGAGCAGCTTCTTTCCCGGATGTCCCGTCATGAAGGCATAGGCAACCATCAGGTTTCTGAATTTATCATCGTAAAGTCCCGGCATCTTCTCCAGCATGGAGCATTTCAGATGTACCACCTCGTCGTGGGAGAGTACCAGCATATAGTTCTCCGCATAGGCATACATCATGGAGAAGGTCATTTTATTGTGGTTGAACTTCCTGAAATAAGGATCCAGCTTCATGTATTCCAGGAAATCGTGCATCCATCCCATGTTCCACTTCAGGCTGAAATCAAGGCCGCCGTACTCTGCCTTATCCGTGACCTTCGGCCAGGCGGTGGACTCTTCCGCAATCATGATGGCTCCCGGATTCCGCTCTTTTACGATGCTGTTCAAATGTTTAAAGAATTCAATCGCTTCCAGATTTTCATTTCCGCCGTATTTGTTGGCCACCCACTGCCCGTCTTCTCTTCCGTAATCCAGATACAGCATGGACGCCACCGCATCCACCCTCAGGCCGTCGATGTGGAACTGCTCAATCCAGTAGAGAGCGTTGCAGATGAGGAAGTTTTTTACCTCGTTTCTTCCGTAGTCAAACACCTTCGTTCCCCAGTCAGGATGCTCTCCTTTTCTCGTGTCGGCATATTCGTACAGACAGGTTCCGTCAAACTCCGCCAGGCCGAAGACGTCCCTCGGAAAATGAGCCGGAACCCAGTCAAGTATCACGCCAATCTTATGTTCATGAAGATAATCCACAAAGTACTGGAAATCGTGAAGGGTGCCATACCGGGAGGTCGGCGCAAAATAGTTCGTCACCTGATATCCCCAGGAGCCGTCAAAGGGATGCTCGGCAATACCCATCAGTTCCACATGGGTATATCCCATGTCCTTGACGTATTCCGTCAGCTTCACCGCAAGCTCCCGGTAATTGTAAAAGCCGTCTTCGTCCTCCTCCGTCACCGGATGCTTCATCCAGGAACCGAGATGAACTTCGTAGACGAACATCGGAGCCTTTTTCACGTCAAACTTTTCTCTTTTTTTCATCCATTTTTCATCTGTCCATATAAAGTCAGAAATATCGCCGATCACGGAGGCGTTGTTCGGGCGCATTTCCATCTGCACACCGTAAGGGTCTGCCTTCATCACAAAATCTCCGCTTTTTGTCTCCACACAATATTTATAAATGTCGCCCACCCCCAGGCCAGGGATAAACAACTCGTAAATACCGATGGGATCCAATCTCTGCATCGGATGCTCCTCTTTGTCCCATTCGTTAAAGTCTCCGACGACGGATACCCCGGCGGCATTTGGCGCCCAGACGGCAAAATACACACCTTTCTCGCCCTCAAACGCAGCAGGATGCGCGCCCAGCTTACGATACATATCGTAATGGGTTCCTTTCCCAAATAAATACTGGTCAAATTCTGTGATAAAATTGAGTTCCTGCATTATAAATCCTCCCTAAAGCATAGCTTACTTCTATATTCCTGTATATTTTACCACAATATCACACAAAAAGATATATTGTCTTTCATACATTTTAGCTATTATGCATAAAACCTGTCACTGGAAACTGGAAATGCGCTGAGATTTCCCTCTCTCCCGGCCGGCGGGACGCAGGGTGAAAATGCCCCGCAAAAAAGCTGCATCACCTTTTTGCAGGGCATATCATTTATTGTATTTATCCCGGCGAGAAACACTCTCACCGGCAAAACCATCTTTTTTTCCGAAAATGCACCATCAATCAATCACCCGGATCCAGCCTTCCGGAGCCTCAATGTGACCCATCTGGATGCCGGTCAGCGTATCGTACAGTTTCTTCGTAATCGGTCCCATCTCTTCCATTCCGCTGGCAAAACAGATCTCTTTTCCGTGATCCACGATTTTTCCAACCGGAGAAATCACCGCGGCCGTTCCGCAGAGTCCACACTCCACAAAATCTTTTACCTCGTCAAAGTATACCTCTCTGTGTTCCACTTCCATGCCAAGGTAATGCTCTGCCACATACATGAGAGAACGGCGGGTAATGGAAGGAAGTATGCTGTCAGACTTCGGCGTGACCAGCTTGCCATCTTTTGTGATGAAAATAAAGTTAGCTCCTCCTGTCTCCTCCACCTTCGTCCTTGTGGCTGCGTCCAGATACATATTTTCTTCAAAGCCCTGTCTGTGTGCATCCGAGATGGCATAGAGGCTCATGGCGTAGTTCAATCCCGCCTTGATGTGTCCGGTTCCATGAGGTGCCGCACGGTCAAAATCGCAGACGCGGATGACAATCGGCTTTGCACCCTCCTGAAAATACGGTCCCACCGGGGAGACAAACACTCTAAACTGGTACTCGTCCGCCGCCTTCACTCCAATCACCGGGGAGGAGGCAAACATATACGGGCGGATGTACAGTGTGGCGCCGGAACCGTAAGGTGGAACGTAGGCAAGGTTCGCCTTCACCGTCTTCACCACCGCCTCCACAAACTTATCTTCCGGATAGACCGGCATCTCCAGCCGCTCACAGCTGTCCGCCATGCGGGCCGCATTCAGGTCGGGACGGAAACATACCACCTTTCCATCTTCGGTCGTGTACGCCTTCAGCCCCTCAAAGCAGGTCTGCGCATACTGAAGTACTCCGGCGCACTCATTCATGACCACGTTGGCATCCTGGCTCAGAGTGCCCTCATCCCAGGCGCCATCTTTATAGTTGGCCACAAACCTGAAATCTGTCGGCCTGTAATTAAATCCTATGGAACCCCAGTCCAATTCTTTTTTTTCCATTATTTTTGATACTTCCTTCCTTTCAAAACGCTTTCCACATTGTATCATAAAATTTTTAAAAATTCCAGATTTTCCTTACAGAATTTACTGCGGATTGACCAGAATGTAGCCGCCACAGGAGGCCTCCCTCGTGTAATAAGCCGCCGTGGAAGTCAAATCCGTACACGGGAACGTGTAACGGAACACATCCAGCAAGGTGGCGTACTTTATTCTCCTTTGGTTTCCGAAGGTGGAAGTCCTGTCCGCAGAGTCCGCCACGATCACCTGCCCGGTGTCGGTCATGCCAAGAAGCACCATGGTATGCTTGGTTTTGGCCCATCTGGTATCTCCTCCCATCTTTTTCACCTCGACAATAACGGCATTTCCACCCTTTAGGTGATTTTCTATCTGCTGGTAGGCGCCTACCGGGTCGCAGGCTCTCACATATTCGTTCCTGACACCGTACCTGTCCAAAATCCTCGTGATGCCGTACAAGGAGACGGGCATCTGCTTGGATTTCTTTTTACTGTAATTGATTGTCCACTCTGCGCCAAATTCATTTCGCTCGATGGTCTCCACAAAATAAGCCGGCCCCCAGTTCATTCCTGCGTAGCCTGACAGCACGGTGGATGCCGCACAGGCGGCGCAGCCGTGGCTTGGCATATAAGAGGAAGGTACTCCGTTGTCTCCCTTCGTTTTGTTTACCTCCGCTGCCTGCCTGTACACCCGGTAGGTCCTCGCCCCCGAATCACCCTGCACCGTCACATCGAGAATATCTTCCACGCTCTCCTGGGGAAGCTGGCTCATCGGCGTCACAATATCGGTAGGAAGAATCATCGGTGCCACAGCGGTCTGCGGAACAAAGACTTCCACTTCACATTCCAAAAGAGCATCGCCGGTCTCGCAGCTGATGACGGCGCTGCCCCCTTCTGCCGACGCAGTCAGCAGGCCATTCTCATCCACGGACACCGCCTGCGGATTGTCCGAATACCATTCGCACTCTTCCGCCGTGTGATATATCTGCATCTGATACTGGCTTCCTGCCTCCAGGCGAAGAGAGGTGTCGCTGAGCGTCGGCACATATACTTTGCATTTGACCTTTCTTCGATTGGTCTTACACACTATGGTGGAAACGCCGTAATCCCTCGCCTTGACCTTTCCCCTGGCGTTGACGGTCGCAATGTCCTCTTTTTTGCTGGTCCACTTCGTATTTTTTCCGTTTCTGACCTTCAATTTATAGGTATCCCCTTTGTTCAGCGTCAACACGGAGGTATCCAGTCCCACCACATACACCTTGCAGCGATATTTTTTCTTTCCCGCCTTGGCAGTTACCACTGCATTTCCGCCTTTCAGGGTAGTAATCTTTCCTTTTTTGTTGACGGAGACAATCTCCTCATCATCGGAACTCCACTTTACTTTCGCCGAAGTTCCTTTCAGTTTTAATTTTTTCGTCTTGCCCTGTTTTATGGTGATGGACGAGTGATTTAACCTGACGGCCGCCTCCACATCCATCTTCGCCATCGGAACGGCGCACAAACTTCCAAGAATCAACAAGGCGCCCCACCGCCACTTCTTTGGTTTCTCCATCATAACCTCCTGTCTTCTCTCATCTCTCTGAGCCACAAATCAGCCAGTGTTTTCATCCCTCTTTTATTCGGGTGGATTCCATCTATCGTCCCGTAACTCCTCCCGTATTTCGCAATATCTGCCAGGCGGACGTTCTCCTCCCCCGACACCTTGCAAATTTTTTCTGAATATATCCGACGGGACAGAACGCCCTCTGCATTAAAAAACGCAATTTCGTCCTCCGGCTTCTCTCCTTCCGCAAGCGTCGCACAATAAATCACCGCCTCCGGATACAGCTTTTTCATTCGCTGAAGCATCCTGCGGTACTCATACTCAAACTCCGTGGGAGGAATCCCAAACCCCCAGTCATTGGCTCCCATGTTAACCAAAATGACATCCGGCGTCCCCCGCTCTCCCAGCGCCCGGAGTCTCTCCCAGGAAGTCCCTGACAAAAGCTCCCCGCCGGAGACCATGCTGCCGGAGTAGGAATTGTTGCTTCCAAGCAGGCCTCCGCTTGCCAAAATCACCTGCATCCACCAGGTATCTTCCGGACAAAGCACACCCGACCGACTCCCGTCCCATCCGTCATAAAAGACGCCGCCCGCCGGGGAAATCCCGGCGAAGGTGCTGATGGAATCTCCATACACACTGTATCTTTTTCTTTTTTCCTTCAAGCTATTCTCCCCATTCTTCCTTTGACTGGAATATGGTTCCTACCACCTTCGGCCCGGAGTTGGCCGCCACGGCGGCGCCAATCTGATAGTAACCCGTCGGCCCGTATCCCAGTCTCTCCGTGATCTTTTGCTCCAGCTCTTCCCGGCAGGATATGTCGCTCCCATAGACGAGCTGGTATTCCGAACCCGGAACCATGTCCTCCTCTGTCATATCTATTATTTTGGATATCAGTTTCTTCTCCCCCCGGCATTTGGCGGCCGTGGTGATGGCATGATCCCAGATTTTCATGATCGGCTTGATGCCCAGCTTATCTCCCACGAAGGCGGCTGCGCTCGGAATCCGGCCGGATTTTCCCGCATATTTCAAGTTATAAATGCCAAAATAAATCCGGCGGCGCTTTAAGGTCTCCCAAAGATACCTGTTAATCTCCTCGCTGCCTGCTCCCTCCTGCACCATTTTTGCCGCCCGCAGCGCCGGTTCCCCGTAAGCGCCGGAGTAGGAGGCTCCGTCATGGCAGGTGATTGCCAGCTTCCCTTTACATTCCGGATGTTCCTCGTACAAAGACTCCGCCGCCATCTTCGCATTCTGAAACGTGGCAGAACCTTCTGAATTAATCAGGACAAGAATCAGAGAAGTATATCCCTTTTGAAAATAATCGTAATACATTTCCTCAAACTGGTAGGCAGTAATCTGGGAGGTTTTCGGTATCTCATCGTACTGCTCCATGAGTCTGTAAAAACCTTCGTTATCAAAGTCCACCCTGCTGGTGTAACTTTTTTCTCCCAAAACGACGGAAAACGGGACGATGTCTATGCCGCACTCTTTTTCCATCTCAAATGAAATGTCGCTGACTGAATCGGTGATGATGCGAATTTTTTCCATATTATTAAGTATCCTTCCATTTTTTCTCATTCTAAAATCTTCCAAAGCGCCGGAGCATTGCCCCCGACCGGAAAAAGCAGGGCAAAAGACTCCTTCTTCTTCCTCTTTTCCGTGTGCGACCACCGCCACAGCTTTCCCGCCTGCCTGCATAATCCGATACCAGGCAGACAGGAATATCCGTCTGCCTCATGCGCCACTTTATACCATCATTGAACATCGATAGTATTATAATAGAATGATATTTTTATGTCAACTTCGCTGACGGAAACGTTTGTGTCAAGTAAACGTTGGCAACTTTTCTTTTGTTTTTCTTTCAAATGTT
>JAUNJG010000148.1 GCA_030533385.1 Eubacteriales bacterium
CCATGCGTTACCTGCTGTATAAAAATAATATCCTTTTTCATCCCTCATCACACAAAGGTCAACATGAGTAGAATTTCCTCCCCGGCATACTTCCCACGGATGTCCTCCGGAACGCATACGATCATTGTACCATGTTTCAAATGCATCCGGACTGTTTTCATCAATGCCACACAAGCCTTCATCTCGCCCATCGGCATGTTTCAAATACTGCTCCTTTGGAGACAATTCGCATCCCTGATAGTGATTTGCTTCATATCCCAATGCACAACAACGAAAGAACAATCCTGATGTCATTGCTTCCACCCTGCCATTTGGCTCAGGCATTTCTTTTACTCCATCCATAAGTCTGATAAATTCATCATAATCAGATTTTGAAAAGTCTTTCAGATAATTTTCTTTAACCTCCGGGAACGCCCTCCAGTAATCATTTCTGATAATTGTACCAGTCCGGTTTTCCGGTGTTAAATGGTTCTTTACATACTCATTGTATGTGCCTTCCTGCATCTGATTAATGCAACACTTTACTGATGCTGTCAGCCATTCCACGAATGGATTGACTGCATCCTCCAATCTGTCATATTGTTCTTCCATCAAAAACGGATTCACCTCAAGCACCATTTTGTTTTTGAGAAATACCGCCATATATCCATCGTTTTCTACCGTCACAAGATGATACCAGTACACATCATCGGGGTATTCCTCTTTCCACCACCTTTCAAACTCCTCATAATTTTCAACATCTCCATATTCTTTTGCTGTCTCATAATCGCCAAAGTCAGCTATTGTTCCTTTGGGTACTTCAAGCCAAAGTTCCCTGCGTTCATTATCACCGCAGGATTTAATTTTTTTCAACTCTGCAAACAGTTCTTTCATAATCTTTATGGTATCTTCATTTACTATGGAAGAATTTCGGTACAGAGTATGTATATAAGTATCTACTGACGGGGCAGCCAGCTGACTGCCCATTTTGCTGATTCTATTTACTGTATTTCCCATCAAAGCATCTCCTTCCTATGCGTCGAACATTTTTGAAATAAAATCCTCCGTATTCCAGACTATTTCTATTTCATCCTCACTATAAATCTTTATTTCACAGATAAGTTTATCAAGTATATCTCTGTCAAATATTTCAAGGTGCTTCAAAATACTAAGCTCCTCTTTCATATCTGAACATTCATTTTGTGCAAGAAGATTCGCCTCACTACTTTTTTCTTCAAGGCTTTTCTGTAACAGTTCTATTTTTTCTTTCAGGATTTTGTTTTTTTTCTGCCATAGTTTCTCTTGTCATCTTGCCCTTTGTATATTCATCATATACTGTAAATTTCTGTTTTAGCAATCTGTCAATGGATGTTTCAAGAGCTTTCACTCCACTCTCGATACCTTCCTTTGCACCTTTCCCATTTGCCATATCCAGCTTGTCAAGCGATGCTGCTGCGTTCAGACGCAATGCCTGCAATACATGTTCCTCAACATAATCAATGTCAAGTCTGATATGCTTATTACTACAGTAATATTTCTTGCCGTTTTTTGTCATTCCTTTCCCACATATGCCACATCTTACAAGACTTGGTTTCCATCTCCTGCTCCCTTTTTTCTGATATTCCCTTCTTCCCAGCATCTCATGAGCCTTATCAAAAAGTTCCTGCGGGATAATTGGTTCGTGACAATTATCAACAACAATCCAGTCCTTTTCATCATTTAACACGGTTTTATGACCAGTGTCAATGTTATATGAGGTTTTATTATTGATTACTTTCCCAAGATACGTTTCATTATAGAGAATGTTCATGACCGATGTTGCCGACCACCTTCTCTGCCCTACATCCCTGCTATGACTTCTTTTAACTTTAATTCTGTCATAATATTCAAGAATACTGTCATATCCCATTTCATTCAGTTTCGAGGCTATTTCCGTGTATTTTTTACCGTCTGCTGCCATTTCAAATATCAGCTTTACAACGGGAGCTGCAATCGGATCAGGCTCAAGCACATACTTATCTTCCTTTGATTTCTGATATCCGAATGGCGCATAGGAAGCATAGTATTTTCCCTGCTTTGCAAGAACAAGTTTTGCAGAACGCACCTTTTTTGATGCGTCCCTGCAATACATGGCATTGACTATGTTCTTAAGTGCCACACTCAGTCCACCAGTTGCTCCACTACTCTCTTTGCTGTCATAACGCTCGTTCACTGCAATATACCGAACACCCAGCATTGGAAAAGTAATTTCCATATAGTTTCCGACTTCCAGATAATCTCGTCCAAGTCTGCTAAAATCTTTGGTAATAATGGTTCCTATAGAACCGGCTGTTACGAGCTTCATCATCCTTTGAAACTCTGGTCTGTTGAAATTTGCTCCCGAAAATCCATCATCCACAAATTCCATTATGGAACAGTCTCTCAAATCATCCTTAGAAGCTATATAGTCCATGATAAGACTTCTCTGATGCACAATA
>JAUNJG010000149.1 GCA_030533385.1 Eubacteriales bacterium
AAAATCACTACTCATTTTTTACCTTTCCTTCTACATACTTTTCAAACACATAATCTAACCACGTCGTAAAAACATCATATCTATCCAAATTTTTACCACATTCCTCATTTGCAACTTTTTCAAATTCAGTGAGCAACTCATAAAGTTTATTATTTTTCAAATTCACAACGCTTTCATTCCTATTTGTCGCTTCTACAACATTCGGTTCATTATAAAAAATTGATAATACTACATCTTCGCTGTAATTTGAAATTACACCAACAAAATATGTTATTCTGTTCAAATCATCCCTTACTCTTTCTTGACCCAACAGGCTTTCCACAAAAATATATATTTTATCTGTACCAATAATATTTGCAGAGTCTATCATAGTAATCATTTCAGACTCATTAAGTCTCTGCATAGCCTCAAATAATATCGAATAATCGGCTATTCCAATATCTTTATCAATTATGACCTCATTTCCTTTTCTTTCCGAATTGTCCAGATAATCGCAAGATGCCGAACAAATATATACATATCTAAATAATGTATTTATAGAAATTTTACTATTTCTTTTCAACGCATAAATAAACAAACTCAATAAATATCGCATTTTTTCCATTATATTTTTTCTACCTCTATAAGAATTTAACTATCTCTAAATTATTTAATTCCTCAGTACTATTATGTCCAATTCTTGATTTTTCTAACAAATTAATTACACCTAAGCTGTTTATAATGTACCCATAACAGTGGACACTCGAATTAGTGTAGTCCCTTCTTTATGGACACATCTCTCCGGGGTTCCCCGGTATTGGACACTCACACTAATTGCTCCCCTGTTTCTGGACAACGTTCTTTGACTGACCCCATTTTCTGGACAGCACCCTCCATTCATGGTATCCTTACCTAAGAACAGGAGGACAACATGAGCAGAAAACTCTTTACCGAAGAACAACAGCAGTTACTGCGTCAAAATCCATACGTTTACAGCGTTTCTGCCAGCCGTATGCAGCTGACCAGAGAATTCAAGGAAATCTTCATGGCAGCCTATAACGCAGGAGAATCTCCCAGGGAAATCCTTGTTAACCACGGTTTTGACATTGACATCATTGGTGAGCGCAGAATCTGGAGTATTTCCCAGCATATACGCTCCGAATACATGGAACACGGTGAATTCCACGAAGGATATGGACCTCGCAGCCGCCGTTCTCCCATGCAGCCATCTTCCGCCCAGCCCATGACCGAAAAAGAAGAACTTCAGAAGCTGCGGCACGAAGTTGATTATCTGAAGCAGGAAATGGAATTTCTAAAAAAAATTTCCTTGATCAGAACCACACGGAAGTAGGTGGCCTGCTCATGAATGATTCTTCCCGTGTATTTGAGATTATTTCCCATACTCTGGACCGATCGGAGAATTCCCTGTCAATCAGCTCCTTGTGCAGGATTGCCGGTGTATCCCGCAGCGGGTACTATGCCTGGATCAATGCCGCCCCTGTCCGGGAACAGCAGGAGCAGCAGGACCGCAGGGACTTTGACCTGATCCTGGCAGCCTATAAGATGCACGGCTACTCCAAAGGTGCCAAAGGTATCCACATGGCGCTGCTCCATATGAATCCGCCAGTGGTCATGAACCTAAAAAAAATTCGGAGGCTTATGGATAAGTTCAACCTATCCTGCCCGTACCGCAGAGCCAACCCTTACCGCAGGATGGCAAAGGCACTCAAGACCAGTAATGTTGCAGATAACCTTCTCCAGAGGGAATTTGAATCTTACGGCCCCCGTATGGTGCTGCTGACAGACATCACATACCTGCCTTATAACAGCACGTTTGCCTATCTGTCTACCATCCTGGACGCTTTTACAAAACAAATCCTTGCTTACGTGCTCAGTCCGTCCCTGGAAGTGGATTTTGTTCTTGAGACCGTCAATAACCTTGTCAGAGACCATGGCATCTCCCTCCAGGCTGAAACCATCGTCCACAGTGACCAGGGCTGCCATTACACGAGCCACAAGTTCATTCACATCCTGTATGATAAGAAGCTTCGCCAGTCCATGTCCCGCAAGGGAAACTGTTGGGATAATGCCCCACAGGAAAGTTTCTTTGGACACATGAAAGATCACATAAAGGAAGGACTTGCCTCCAGCACCACCTATGATGAGATCCAGACCATCGTGGATGACTATATCGATTATTACAACAACCGGCGTTATCAGTGGCATCTTGCCAAGCTGTCGCCAAATGAGTATTACCAGTTTGTTACTACTAGTGTATATCCATTGGATATCCCCAATGTACCATCGCTTCCGGTGATTGCCAAAGCCCCATCCCAACTGGGAGCCAGAACAGATCCACCTGAAGCCAGGAATTTATAAAGATACCAATGCATTGGAGCGGGAACGGAGTCAAGGGACAGTACGCTGGGCGCGCTTTTTGCGCCCGGGCAGCCCTTGACGAA
>JAUNJG010000150.1 GCA_030533385.1 Eubacteriales bacterium
ATGACAAGATGCGCCGAACTGCTGCCCGTCGCATCTTCATTCTACCATACCAAGGCAGTCTTTTGCATCACTGTTTTCAAAAGATAACATTAAATCGAATACCTCTGCTCAATATACTGGTCAATGTATTCCCTCGATTCCTTTTCATCATCAAGGATATGCTTTTCCGCCTTGGAAGCGTCCACCTCAATCGGCAGGAAGCGCCTTGTCCCCGTGCGGTCAAAGGGCAGAAACTGCCTCATATTCGTTGTCCCTGCAAACACGCACTACCTGGGCCTGTCCTCCTCAAACCTGTCATAAGGTGTGCGGTAGGTATCCTTCTGCCTGGTCAGGAAGGAGTTGATCTCCTCACTGCTTTTGCGCTGACCGCTGCGATCATCTCCGACATCTCCTCAATCCAATGCCCCCGGAGCTTTTCATATATCCTGCTGTCATTCAGATTTCTCAGGTCATCCGAGAAGCACTCGTCACGGATTGCCAGAAAGCGGAAAAAAGTGGATTTCCCTGCTCCCCGGGTCCCCCGCCAGGCAGAGCATTGCATCTGCTTTGGCACCGGGATGGGCGATTCTCTGCAACGCATCCAGATAGTCACAGATCGGATGATAGGAGTTGATGTTTGCCTCCGTCCGCAGCGCCTTATCCATATTTTTTTCATTTACAAGGTCGTAGTGCTTTTCAAAATACAGGGAAAAAAATCCCTCCCCGCATCCGTCATGGGGCAGGACTGTTCATTCCACCAAAGCGCCTTCACCACGTCAATCCGGCGGCCCTGCCTGTTATATTCCGAGTTTGCCACTTGTAAACGTAAAAAAAGGGGCTGTATATGATATTTCAAGTAACTATTTTAATTTTATGTACACAAATGTATTCTGTTGTGATAGAATTGAGCTGACGGGATATTTGAGAGATATCGGCATGACAATCGAAGAGAAAATCAATACTTTAGGAATCAGTATGAATGTTTTCACGGATTTTGGAATGTTAAAGGATGAATACGGAAGTTTTATTCCCTCCACAATCAATATATCCTTTGAAAACTCGCTGCTTAATCATAAGTTAGACGTATATATGAAAGCAAGGGACTTGCAAGGGAATTGCAAGAAAATCTCACCAATGATACGGAACGCTTCTCGAACCTAAATTATGATTGTCAATATTATTTTGGCGTAATTTATGAAACGGAGTGCGAATGGCTGCATTGGTTTGATAAACGTAGTACCAATCATTGGGCAAATGGACGTTTGACAGAATTAAACGCAGGATATTTAGATGAAACCATGTATTTTGAGGTAAATTCATATAACAATATGAATCTTCAGCGTAAGAAAACACTTTGCAAGATGAGTTTTTAATTCATATGTAAAGCATCATGAAAACCAAAACATTCTGCTGATTTTATGAACTCATGAATAATGGATACCACTTTAGGGAGCCTTAGTGACATTTTCATTTTCTTGTGATATATTGAGCTTCCACTTTTAAGAAAAGGAGTTGATAATGCATACAAAAAACGAACAAAGGCGGTACATTTATTTTCAGAAAGTTACGAATACGAGAGGATTTAATAAAAAATAGCACCTCATTTCCGACATCCTGAAAATTATTTATTCAGGCACCGCTTTCTGCATAGATTAAGGGAGGTATACACGCACCATATCATGATAGGAGGAGTGAAGAATATGATAAAATATGACCGACTGTGGGTTACTTTGAAAGAAAACAACATCAGCCAATACAAACTGGTTAAGGATTATGGCATAGACAACGCACAACTGCACAGATTAAGGAAAAATATGGTTGTCAAAACAATCATCCTGGATAACCTGTGCCGCATTCTCGATTGCCGGATCGAAGATATTATGGAGTATGTGCCAGATGATACAGAGGCAGAATAAAGGCATCTGGAAATTGTGTAATTTGAAAAGGGGCTGCCAAGTTTTTGCATAGGTTTCTTATGGGGAGGGGAACCTCCCCTTATGTGTTGCCATTCGACTCATCGAAGTAACGCATTAAAGTTCCGTACCTAACCGAGATACCCTGTGCCAAACGTTTAGCTTTGATTTTTAAAATCCACCATTTTTATATTTACGGATCCGTTTCTTGATTTTTTCATTCACATCCATTTGGGTCATAGCTCAATTATCAGCCGTCCATTTCACTTTTATATGATTCCATTATACACAAATACAGCAGCTTATCCAATGCATTTTCGCTTGTAAAAGCCTCTTCTTTTGTTATCTTTCTCCATCTGGAATTTACGCTTTCAACCGCATTTTCGTGGGCAGAATCTTCCTGACGGCACTTCCGTGGCCGAATGATTAGGCTGCATTCTGCCAATTTTCTCCCATACATCTACAGTCAATTCCTTGCGTATATTTCAATATTTTAGCGCAAAATAAATGACATATATCCAGCTAAGTAAG
>JAUNJG010000069.1 GCA_030533385.1 Eubacteriales bacterium
TGTCATGAACGCCATCTTTACATTTTTTCTTATTTACAGTATACTAAAGGCACGTTAGTTAGGAGGAAGCCTATGCCAAAAAAAGCCAAATCAGGCGTCTTTCGCAGGGTGGATCTTCAGGTTTCCATCTTTACAGCGTCAGTCGCCATCGTATCATGTTGCCTGATATCGTTTTTATATTATAATGTCACTCATTTTGATATGATAAAAAGCCTGGAGGACAGAGTTTACTCTATCCAAAACTTTATCACCAACAACATTGACAAAACTACGTTCACTGACATCAACGGTCCCGAGGACATCGACACCCCCCTTTATCAAAAAGCGCACTCCGCCTTTAAGAATGCCCAGGACGTCACGGGAGTGATGTACCTTTACAGCGGCAAACGAAATGAAGAGGGGGAACTGGTGTATGTCGTGGACTGCATCGACCCGGCGGCAGAAGATTTTCGCAGCCCGGGAGACCCGATAGAAGAAGACATCATCCCCGAGATGGAGAGGGCCTTAAACGGAGAAGCCGTCATGCCTCAGCAAATCAAAAACACCTACTGGGGCAAGATTTATATCGCCTATCTTCCCGTTCACATCGGGGAGGAGATCGTCGGCGTCATCGGCGTGGAATTTGAGGCCATGCATCAATACAATACTTACCAGTTTTTGTTGATCGCCTCTCCCATTGCGGCGCTGATTATCTGCATTCTCTGCGCCATCATCGCCAACCGCCTCTTCCGAAGGATTTCCAATCCTCTGTATAAGGATATGTTTAACACGGACTTTCTTACCAATTTAAAAAGCCGAAATGCCTTTGACATTGACCTTGAAAATCTGAATGCAGGAAAAGATTACGAAGGAATCGGTTTTTACGTCATCGACCTGAATCACCTGAAACAGGTCAATGACTCTCTGGGACATGAGGCCGGCGATGTCTACCTTCAGATTGCCGCGCGCTCGTTTCGGGATACCGCCGGAGAAAATATCACCGTATACCGAACCGGCGGCGATGAGTTTGTTCTGCTTTCCACCTCTGACACGGAAGAAAAGATGGAACAGCTCTCCAACGACATGATTTTACACTTTGACAAGAAAAAACCGCAGTGGAACATTCCCCTTTCCTTTTCTATCGGCTACGCTCTCTATCAGCCGGACATTGACGCCGACCTTTTAGAGACTTACAAGAGGGCCGATAAGATTATGTATGAAAGAAATCGAGAGTTTCACGCTGCGGAACAATAAAATTTCAGCGACACAAAGGAGGAGCACTATGGCTCAGTTATGGGGCGGACGCTTTACCAAGGAGACAGACCAACTTGTCTACAACTTTAATGCGTCCATCAGCTTTGACAAAAAATTTTATAAACAGGACATGGAGGGCAGCATGGCCCATGTGAAAATGCTTGCCGCTGCAGGGATTCTTACAGAGCAGGAGCGGGACGATATCCTAAAAGGCATCAAGGGAATCCTCGCCGATGTAGAATCCGGCACCCTGGAAATCTCTGATCGTTATGAGGACATCCACAGTTTCGTGGAGGCCACCTTGATTGACCGCATCGGCGATACCGGAAAAAAACTCCACACGGGACGCAGCCGCAATGACCAGGTTGCCCTGGACATGAAGCTTTACACAAGGGACGAACTTCTCAACATCCGGGATCTGGTGCTTTCCTTAATTAAAACCTGCCATTCCCTCATGAAGGAGCATATCCACACCGCCATGCCCGGCTTTACCCACCTGCAAAAGGCGCAGCCGTTGACGCTGGCCCATCACATCGGCGCTTATATGGAAATGTTTAAACGAGATTACGATCGCCTCTGTGATATCTATGAGAGAATGAATTATTGTCCTCTGGGATCCGGCGCTCTGGCAGGAACCACCTATCCTCTGGACAGAGATATGACCGCCTCCCTGCTGGGATTTTACGGGCCTACCTTAAACAGCATGGATTCCGTCTCCGATCGGGATTACGTCATAGAACTTTTAAGCGCCCTCTCCATCATCATAATGCACCTGAGCCGTTTTTGTGAGGAGATCATTATCTGGAACTCCAACGAATATCGGTTTGTGGAGATTGACGATGCCTACAGTACCGGCAGCAGCATCATGCCACAAAAAAAGAACCCGGATATCGCCGAACTTGTCCGCGGCAAGACAGGAAGAGTCTACGGCGCCCTCACCTCCCTGCTCACCACGATGAAGGGGATTCCTCTGGCGTACAACAAAGATATGCAGGAGGACAAGGAGCTGACCTTTGACGCCTATGACACAGTGAAGGGATGTCTGGCACTTTTTGACGGCATGCTAAAGACGATGACCTTCCGACCGGACGTCATGGAAAACAGCGCCAAAAAAGGCTTTACCAATGCCACCGACGCCGCCGATTATCTCGTAAACCACGGCGTGCCTTTCCGAGATGCCCACGGTATCGTAGGCCGCCTGGTACTTTATTGCATTGAGGAAGACATCTCTCTGGACGATATGACTCTGGATGAATACAAGGCCATCAGCCCTGTGTTCGAGGAAGATATCTACGAGGCCATCTCCCTCAAAACCTGCATTGAAAAAAGAAACACCGTCGGTGCACCGGGTCCGGAAGCCATGGAGAGGGTTATTGCCATCAACGAACAGTGGCTGGAAAATAAATAAAAATACTAAATCGGGCAGAGTGGAAAATTTTTCTTTGAAATCTTCCACTCTGCCCGATTCTCATTTTCACGCAAGAACATTTCGTACTGATGCATTCCTCTTTTGTCCTGCGGAGCGCTTAGTTCCCTGACAGTCTGCCAGACAGATTTACATCCAACTGATTAAATGGAATAGAAACGTTATTCTCGTCAAACTTATCTTTGATACGTTCCATCACCCTGCACCGAGATGTCCAGTAATCCTCTGTTTTCACCCAGTATCGCAATCCCATGTCAATACAGCTATCTCTGAATTCATTGACAAAAATCTGTATCGACTCTTCCGATAGAAGCACCTTCTCTTCCTGAACTACTTCTTCCAGAATTCGCTTTACTTTTTTGATATCCTCGCTGTAGTCAATCCCGACAACCAGATCCACCCGCCTCTTATCCTGATGGGTCACATTGGTAATACTGGCATTGGCAAGATTTCCATTTGGAACCAAAATGACCTTATTGTCCACACTGAGCAGCTTCGTGTACATCATGCCCACTTCCTGCACTGTTCCCTCTTTTCCTGAACTTTCCTCAATGATATACTCTCCCACCTGAAAAGGTTTTACAAAAAGGAGTACCACACCCCCGGCGATATTGGCCAAAGAGCCCTGAATCGACAAACCGAGAGCCAGACCGGCAGATCCGATGATCGCCACGATGGAAGAAGCAGCCACGCCAAGCTCCGTCACTGCCATGAAAATTACCAGAATTTTCAGTCCGAGCCTCAAAGTAGAAATCAGGAAAGTATGCAAGGTTTCATCCATTTTAGAATGACTGAATGCCTTGTCGCACATCTTCACTATGGTTCCGGTCAACTTAAATCCTATGAGCAGCACGAGAAGGGCAACGATGCATTTTCCTGCAAAGTCTATTGCCGCAATCCCCGTTTTTCCCATATACGCATATATGACAGAAAACAGTTTTCCCTTTATTCCTTCCATATTTTATCTCCTATCCTAACAAGTCTTACGCAAGAACGCCCAGGTATTCCCAGGACAACCAGTCAGAAAGAAAAACCGGAGCGCCCTGACAGACAAAACTCCGGTTCTCTTTTTTATTTTGCAGAAATGTATCCCTGTGCAGTGAGCAGTTCCGCACAAAGCACAGCTCCGCCGGCTGCGCCGCGGATTGTATTGTGAGACAATCCGACGAACTTATAGTCATAGAGTTTATCCTCTCTCAGACGTCCCATGGACACGCCCATTCCGTTTTCAAATTCCACATCCTCCAATACCTGCGGACGGTTATCTTCCTCCAGATACTGGATAAACTGTTTCGGCGCACTCGGGAGATTTAATTCCTGAGGAAGTCCCTTGAAGTTTCTCCAACGATCGATAATCTGCTCTTTCGTCGGCTTCTTCTCAAAATTCACGAAGACAGCGGCTGTATGACCATTGAGAACCGGCACGCGGATACACTGGGTCGTGATAACCGGCAGTTCCGCTTTCTCAATCTTGCCATCCACCACTTTTCCGAACAGTCTCAGTGGCTCCTGCTCTGACTTTTCTTCTTCTCCTCCGATATAAGGAATGACATTTCCTACCATCTCCGGCCAATCCTTGAAAGTTTTTCCGGCTCCGGAAATTGCCTGATAAGTAGTTGCCACCACCTCTTTTGGGCCGAACTCCCTCAAAGCGAACAAAGCCGGCGCATAACTTTGAATGGAACAGTTCGGTTTTACAGCCACAAAGCCTCTCTTTGTGCCAAGACGCTTTTTCTGTGTCTCAATGATTGCAAAATGTTCCGGATTGATTTCCGGCACGACCATCGGCACGTCCTCCGTCCAGCGGTGAGCACTGTTGTTTGAGACAACCGGAGTCTCCGTCTTTGCGTAGGCATCTTCGATGGCCCGGATCTCTTCCTTGGACATATCTACGGCGCTAAACACAAAATCCACCTGAGCTGCCACCTTTTCTATCTCATTGATATTCATCACCACGATGTTCTTGACAGCCTCCGGCATCGGTGTCTGCATCTTCCATCGTCCGCCTACTGCCTCCTCATAAGTTTTTCCGGCAGAACGCGCGCTTGCCGCAATAGTTGTCACCTCATACCATGGATGATTTTCCAACAAAGAAAGGAATCTTTGTCCAACCATTCCCGTTCCTCCCAAAATTCCTACTTTCAATTTCTTATCCATATTTTATATCCCCTTTCCTCGCATTATGTTCACACGGTGCTCCATCTCTGCGTCACTTCAGGAACACCCCGGGAAACTATTTCACTACTCTTACTTTTAACACGCCCTCAATGGCCTCGATGGCTTCCACCGCCTTTTTGTCAATCGGTGAATCCAAGTCAAAAATAGCATAAGAATAATTATCTTTGGTCTTATTGCTCATCTCCGTGATATTGACGTTATCCTTGGCAAATGCATTGGTGAATCTGGAGAGCATGTTCGGAATGTTGCGGTGAAGAATAGCAATTCGTCCTTCTGTCTGACATACGCCCATGTCTACGTTCGGGAAATTGACAGAGTTGCGAATGTTTCCGTTTTCCAGATAATCTTTCACCTGTTCCACTGCCATAACAGCACAGTTTTCCTCGGATTCCGCTGTGGAAGCGCCCAGGTGCGGGAACGCAATCACACCCTCCAGGGAAGCAATCTTTGGTGTTGGGAAATCTGTCACATAATGACGGATCTTTCCTTTTTCTAAAGCTTCTACAATGGCATCCTCATCCACCAGACCATTTCTGGCAAAGTTGAGAATGGTCACGGTAGGCTTCATCTTTTCAATGCCTTCTTTATTTACCATATTTCTCGTAGTGTCCAGCAGAGGAACATGAACGGAAATAAAATCACAGCGCTCAAAAATTTCGTCTACAGAATCAACATGGTGGACGGAGCGAGATAAATTCCATGCATTTTTCAAAGATAAGTATGGATCATATCCATACACATCCATTCCCAGATTTCTCGCCGCATTGGCAACCAGCACACCGATGGCGCCCAGGCCGATGACACCGATTTTCTTTTTCTGGATCTCCGTTCCTGCAAACGCCTTTTTCGCTTTTTCCATAGCCTTTGCGATATCAGGGTTTTCCTTATTTTCCTCCACCCATCCGTGGGCACCCACCAGATTTCTGGCAGAAATCAACATTCCCGCAATCACAAGCTCCTTCACCCCGTTGGCATTTGCCCCCGGCGTATTGAACACGACGATTCCTTTTTCTGCATAATCTTCCACTGGAATGTTGTTCACTCCTGCTCCGGCTCTTGCCACAGCAAGAAGATTCGGCATATCCTGCATCTCATGCATGGCAGCGCTTCTCACCAGAATGGCATCCGCTTCCTTTTCATTGTCTGTCACCGTATAATTTTCGTCAAAAATCGAAAGCCCTTTTTCAGAAATCGGGTTTAAGCACTTGTACTGAAACATAATAATCTCCTTATTTTACTTATTTATTTTTCTTGGCAGCAAGGTCTTCCTCAGAAAATGCCTCGTCAATGGAAGCACCCGGAGCCACCATCGGCCACACCTTATCATCGCTGTCAATCCAGCAGTCTATGAGATATGGCTCATTGACGGACAGAGCTTCCGCAAATGCCTCCTCGAACTCTTCCATCGTCTCAGCCCGCCTTGCCTTTGCGCCCATGGCCTCCGCCAGCTTTACAAAATCCACCTTATCGGTGAGCGTTGTAGCAGAATACCTTTTTCCATAGAACAAATTCTGCCACTGGCGAACCATGCCAAGCACATGGTTATTGATAACCACCTGGATAACCGGGATATTGGATCGGGTTGCGGTGGCTATCTCGTTCATATTCATTCGGAAACATCCATCTCCCGCAATATTGACCACCACCTTGTCCGGGCATCCCATCTTCGCTCCTATGGCTGCCCCAAGGCCATACCCCATCGTTCCCAGGCCACCGGATGTCAGATACTGGCGAGGCTCTTTATATTTGTAAAACTGCGCCGCCCACATCTGATGCTGGCCAACCTCGGTCGTCACGATGGCCTCTCCTCCGGTCATCTCATATATTTTCTCCACAACACCCGGGCCGGAAAGGTTCTCCTCATGATAACGAAGAGGATATTTCTTTTTTAACTCCCGGATTCTTTCCATCCACTCCTCATGGTGCTGTTCTTTGAGCCTTTTATTAAAAATTGTGAGAACCGCCTTGATGTCTCCGACAATCGCCGTATCCACCATGATATTCTTGTTAATTTCCGCCGGATCAATGTCTATCTGAATAATCCGCGCATTTCTGGCAAAGGTCTTCGCATTTCCGTACACCCGGTCGCTGAAACGGCAGCCGATGGCAATCAATACGTCCGCTTCTGACACTCCGATATTAGAAATTTTTGTTCCGTGCATTCCCAGCATACCGGTATATAATTCATCGGTTCCTGAGAAGACGCCTTTCCCCATCAGGGTGTCGCAGACCGGCGCATGAACCTTGCGAACGAACTCTCTGACCTGCTCGCTGGCATCGGAAAGCACACAGCCGCCGCCCACAAGAACATATGGTCTTTTTGCATTCCGAATCATCTCCGCCGCTTCCTTGATGCTCCGCTCCTGAATGGTATCGCAAACCGGATGGATTTTCATCGGAGGAACGGATTCAAAAAATGTTTTTGCCGCCGTCACATCTTTGGTGATATCAATCAGCACCGGTCCTTTTCTTCCCGAGAGGGCGATGCGAAAGGCCTCCCGGATAGTGTCCGCCAGCTTGTCAATATCTTTGACTATGTAATTGTGCTTCGTGATAGGCATGGTGACACCTTTGATATCAATCTCCTGGAAGGAGTCTTTTCCAAGTAAATGTACCGCCACATTCGCAGTGATAGCCACCACCGGAATGGAATCCATGTAGGACGTGGCAAGCCCTGTCACCAGGTTTGTTGCTCCCGGACCGGAAGTTGCCATGCAGACTCCTACCTTTCCGGTCGCCCTCGCATATCCATCCGCCGCATGGGCCGCCCCCTGCTCATGGGAAGTCAGGATGTGATTCAATTCGTTTTTATGTTTATAAAGTTCATCATAGATATTTAAAATCGCACCTCCCGGGTAGCCAAATACCGTATCTACCCCCTGCTCTTTCAAACACTCAATGACGATTTCTGAACCATTCAGAATCTGTCGCATTTAGTTTTCATCCTTTCCAATCTATACAGGAAGATGCCGAAATCGTCTTATCCGGCACCTTCTGCCGTTTTATCTCTTTTGTAATCGCCTCTCTTCACCTTCTTGCGTGAATCTTCCGAACTACACTCTTTTTATGCGCCCCTTATTTACCGCTCAACTGGTTCACATCCAAGACGGCGCCCCGATTTCCGGAGGTGACAAGCGCCGCATATCTGAGAAGATAACCGTCTTTGATTCTAGGCTCCCTCGGCTGCCATTTTGCTTTTCTTTGTGCCATCTCTTCCTCGGAGACCGCAACATTCAGGCTGTTGTTCGGAATATCTATCTTGATGATATCCCCTTCTTCTACCAGGGCAATCGGTCCGCCCACTGCCGCTTCCGGAGAGACATGTCCGATGGACGCACCTCTGGACGCACCGGAGAATCTTCCGTCGGTGATGAGCGCCACAGAATCACCCAGACCCATACCGGCAATGGCGGAGGTTGGGTTTAGCATCTCTCTCATGCCAGGGCCGCCTTTCGGACCTTCGTAGCGAATGACCACCACATCTCCCGGCACAATCTTTCCACCTTTGATGGCAGCGATGGCGTCCTCCTCGCAGTCAAACACCCTTGCCGGCCCCTCGTGTACCATCATCTCAGGCACAACAGCGGACTGTTTTACGATGCCGGTATCCGGCGCCAGGTTTCCTCTGAGTACTGCGATGCCTCCCTGTTCCATATACGGATTGTCGATAGGGCGAATCACTTCCGGATTGCGGTTGTAAGCATGGGCAATATTTTCTCCCACCGTTTTTCCTGTCACGGTGATGGCATCTTCATGGAGCAACTCTCTTTTGCTCAGCTCTTTCATCACGGCGTACACACCGCCCGCTTCATTCAAATCTTCCATATAAGTAGGGCCTGCCGGAGCCAGATGGCAAAGGTTCGGCGTCCTCGCACTAATCTCGTTGGCAATGTCCATATTCAGCTCAACGCCCGCCTCATGGGCGATAGCCGGAAGATGCAGCATGGTGTTGGTGGAACATCCCAGAGCCATATCCACCGTCAGGCAGTTCATAAACGCATCCCTCGTCATGATATCGCTCGGCCGAAGATTTTTTTCGTAAAGCTCCATCACTTTCATTCCGGCATGTTTGGCCAGACGGATTCTCTCTGAGTAAACGGCAGGAATGGTTCCGTTGCCCTGCAGACCCATGCCGAGAACTTCCGTCATACAGTTCATGGAGTTGGCAGTGTACATACCTGAACAGGAACCGCAGGTAGGGCAGACGTGATTTACATATTCTTCCACTTTTTCTTCTGTCATTTTTCCGGCCTCATAGGCACCGACCGCCTCAAACATGGAGGAAAGACTTCTCTTGCATCCATCCACCTTTCCCGCCAGCATAGGGCCGCCGCTGACAAAGATAGTCGGCACATTAACTCTCGCCGCTGCCATCAACAATCCCGGCACGTTTTTATCGCAGTTTGGAATCATCACCAGGGCATCAAACTGATGCGCCTTCGCCATACACTCGGTGGAATCGGCAATCAGCTCCCTCGTCACAAGAGAGTATTTCATACCCACATGTCCCATGGCGATTCCATCACAGACCGCTATGGCAGGAATCACAATCGGGGTTCCTCCCGCCATGGCCACTCCAAGCTTGACCGCCTCCGTAATTTTATCCAGATTGATGTGTCCTGGGACAATCTCATTATATGAACTGACAATACCTACCAGTGGTCTTTCCATTTCCTCTTTTGTGTAACCGGATGCGTGGAACAGGGACCGGTGGGGCGCCTGCTGCATTCCTTTTTTTACCTGATCGCTTTTCATAATATATACCTCCATTTATCTACAGGTGAATCTACACCCTCGTCTATCCTATCTTCTGTGCAATATAATCTCCCATTTCCTTTGTTCCCACTTTTTTCATTCCCTCGGACATAATATCCCCGGTGCGATAACCGTCTTTCAGAACTTCTTTCACCGCTCTTTCCACGTCATCCGCCGCCGCATCCATATTCAGAGAATAGCGAAGCATCATGGCCGCAGAGAGGATGGTGGCAATCGGGTTTGCAAGATTTTTTCCGGCGATATCCGGCGCAGATCCATGGCTCGGTTCATAAAGGCCAAAAGAGCCTTCTTTGAGACTTGCGGAAGAAAGCATACCGATGGAGCCGGTTACCATGCTCGCCTCGTCGGATAAAATGTCTCCAAACATATTTTCTGTCAAAATCACGTCAAACTGTTTCGGGTCTCTGACAAGCTGCATGGCACAATTGTCCACCAGCATATGTTCCAGCTCTACTTCCGGGTAGGAAGCCGCCACCTCGCTGACCACTTTCCTCCACAACCTGGAACTGTCAAGCACGTTGGCCTTATCAACACTTGTCACTTTTTTTCTCCGCTTCATGGCAATCTCAAAGCCGCGGACAGCGATTCTGCGAATTTCTTCTTCATTATAAGTAAGGGTATCCGTGGCCTTCAAAAGACCATCTTCTTCTACCGTCTCTCTTGCGCCAAAATATAAGCCTCCCGTCAGTTCCCGCATCACGACCAAATCAAAACCGTCTGCGATAATTTCTTCCTTGAGCGGGCAAGCCTCCTTTAATTCTTCATATAAATAAGCCGGTCGCATATTAGCAAACAAACCCAATCCTTTGCGAATCGCCAGGAGTCCCGCCTCCGGCCTCCTGTCCGCCGGGAGCCGGTACCATGGAGAAGTATTGGCATCTCCCCCGATTGATCCCATCAATACGGCATCACAGGATTCTGCCGTGCGCAGCGCTTCCTCTGTCAGGGGAACTCCGTGAACATCAATGGATGCGCCTCCCAATAATATATCTTCATAAATAAACTCCTGATGATACTTCTCAGAAATTTTGTTCATCACTTTTAAGGCTTCCGCCACAATTTCCGGCCCGATGCCATCGCCCCGGATGACGCCAATCTTATACTGCATGTTCATCCTCCCATATCTTCTATCTTATATCTGTCTTGTCTGACAGGAAATGTGCAAACTGCTGTCAGGCCTTCTAAATTGTCATAACATTTTGTCATGATTCTACAATATGCCTGTTCTTTTTGCAGATTACCTACACAATTATTAATCATATCTCATTTTACGCTTAGAATCAATGTTTTTTCTTGAAAATTTGTATCTCCAGTTCCTCTCTTTTCCCGCAATCACAAAACTGAAAATCTCCTATTGAAGTCCCTTTTTTACCTCATCGAGAAATTCTTTCCATTTTTCCTCATGCTTCACATAATATTTGGGACACATCTTTCCGGTCACATCATAATGTCTGATCACCTTTGACGCTTTGATTCCATAACTTTTGCAAAGCCATGTCGTAAGCCGCACCAAAGACCGGTATGTTTTTTTTGTAAATTTGCCATCCTTCCTTTTGTGGCAACATTCTATGGAAATGGTATCTGCGTTTCTGTGATTTGATGCGTATGAAATTTCTTCCAGAGGGATACATTGAATAATTTCTCCGTCTATCCCGATGATAAAATGGCTGCTCGCCTTGGTGAGGTGCGTATCTTTCAGATTCTCAAAATAGTCTCTGTTCTCCTGCGCCGTGGAGCCGGGGTTGGCAACATAATGAACGACCACGCCCTTTACTTTCTCTAATCTCTCCCCACTTCTGCTGTAGGGGTTTTTTTCTATAAAATCCTGAATAATTTCCGGCCGCCCTGCCGGCCCATCTACCGCAGGAAGAACTTGCACCCCTTTTGTCTCCAAATCCATTCCCGGTTCTTCAGGAACGTTATCCGTCCCGCCTCCCGAAGGAAACCCGTGAAAAAAAAGTACCAGCGCCAGGGATAACAGCATAACCGTCCCCATGATTTCCACATATTTTTTAGGCGCACTCCATTTTTTCTTTCTTTTATATGTAGTACGCGCAGTTTTTTTCTTCCTTCTCTGATTCTTTCTCCGCGATGAATTTTTTTTTGCCAAAATATTTTATCCTTTCCGGTCAAATCGAAATATATTCTCACTTCACAAAATAACGGAATGTGCCCTTTTTCGATGTGCAAATGCTTTTCTCTGCAAACAAGAAAAAGCTGCGCAGACCGATTCCGGTATCATAAGAATCCGACTGTCGCAGCTTTGACTTTATGTTGATGGAGAAATCCCGTCTTTGGATTCCTTACTCTACGCTGTAGTTTGGCGCTTCTTTTGTAATATGAATATCATGAGGATGGCTTTCTCTTAAAGATGCCGCAGAAATCTTCACGAATCTTCCTTTTTCTTTTAACTCCTCGATATTTGCCGCACCACAGTAACCCATTCCGGAACGAAGACCGCCCATTAACTGGAAGATGGTGTCCTCCACCCGTCCTTTGTATGCCACACGGCCCTCGACGCCTTCCGGCACCAGCTTCTTGGCATTTTCCTGGAAATAACGGTCTTTGCTTCCGTTCTCCATGGCCGCCAGAGAACCCATGCCACGGTACACTTTATATTTTCTTCCCTGATATAATTCAAAATCTCCAGGGCTCTCATCACATCCCGCCAGCAGACCGCCGAGCATCACAACGTCAGCTCCCGCCGCAATCGCCTTGGTGATATCTCCGGAGAACTTGATGCCTCCGTCCGCAATGATAGGAATGCCGTACTGTTTTGCCATAGCGTAGCAGTCCATGACCGCAGATACCTGAGGTACGCCGATACCTGCCACAATACGGGTCGTACAGATGGAACCCGGTCCGATGCCGACTTTCACCGCATCCACTCCGCACTCAATCAGCGCTTTGGTTGCCTCCGCCGTAGCCACGTTTCCGGCAATGACCTGCAAATCCGGATATTTCTCCTTGACGAGGGCAAACGTCTTTAATACATTAGCAGAGTGACCATGGGCCGTGTCGATGACAATGACATCCACATGAGCCTGTACCAGCTTGTCCACTCTGTTGAGAATGTCCGGCGTAACGCCCACAGCCGCACCGCAGAGAAGCCGTCCTTTTTCATCTTTTGCCGAGAGCGGATACCGAATCTGTTTTTCGATATCTTTTATCGTAATCAGGCCCTTTAAGTTAAAATGTTCATCTACAATAGGAAGCTTTTCCTTCCGGGCTTTCCCAAGAATCTGTTTTGCCTCCTCCAGAGTGATTCCCTCCCTTGCGGTCACGAGACCGTCTTCCTCAGAGGTCATGGATTCTTTGATTTTTTTATCGAAATTGGTCTCAAACTTTAAATCTCTGTTCGTGATGATGCCAACCAGACGTCCGTTCTCCGTGATAGGCACTCCCGAAATGTGGAACTTTGACATCAGCTCCTCGGCATGACGGAGGGTATGGTCCGGAGATAAATAAAATGGGTCCGTAATGACGCCGTTCTCAGAACGTTTTACTTTATCCACCTCTTCCGCCTGCTGCTCAATGCTCATATTCTTATGAATGATTCCAATGCCGCCCTGTCTTGCCATGGCAATGGCCATCTTGTATTCTGTCACCGTGTCCATACTGGCACTCATTAACGGAATGTTGAGCTTAATTTTTTTTGTCAGATGTGTATGAAGTGAAACCTCATTTGGGATAACTTCCGAATATCCCGGTACCAACAATACGTCATCAAATGTAATTGCATCTCCGATAATTGTTCCCATACCAAATTTCCTTTCTAAATAATGTGTAATCTCCTGTACCTTATGATTCATATCAGCTAGCTATATTTAGTTAGATATGTTAGCACAACCTTTTAGATTTTGTCAACACCGCTTTTTCGTCCGGTTTGTGTCAAGTAAACGTTGGCAACTTTTCTTTTGTTTTTCTTTCAAATGTT
>JAUNJG010000151.1 GCA_030533385.1 Eubacteriales bacterium
GCAATATCCATTTGTTCTTTATCAATCAAAAATTCTTGTAATATCCTGATAACGGTTGATGACACGATAGATCTCTACATACTCGTTACTTACTTTGTAGATAATCACATAATCTTCCCATATCGCGTATTTATAATTCGTCCGAAAGCTGACTCGTTTGGAGAGGTCTGAACCCATCCCTGGAAACATCTGAAGATTTTCAAATTTACCGTAAATCTTTTTTATAGTCTTCGCAGCATATTCTTCGTTATCTTCAGAAATATAATCCCGAATGTTTTTCAAATCCTTTGCAACAATCGGGTTGATCCGCAATTTTAACATTTTATTTCCCCACAAGTGCTTTCAATTCATCTAGATCAAGCCAGCCTTCGCCGTCTTTGACTGCTTCTTCCGCTTCTTGTAGCTTCATCAAAAGCTTCTTTTCCGCCCGGTCACGCTCATAATCTTCAAAATCCATAACTACAAAACGCCCCCTGCCATTCTTGGTCAGATATACCGGCTCTCCTTTATGACAATTCTTTAGAACTTCATTATAATTTCTCAAATCAGATACTGGTAAAATACTTGCCATATTCTTTCAGCTCCTTCCTTGATTTTGTATTCTTTTTGTTACTTCTATTATACACAAAAAGCTGTAAAATTCAACGTGGATTTTTACAGCGTTTTGTATTTTATTTTTACTTCTTATTCCTGTTCATCACAAAAATATATTCTGTTTTATCCATATCCAAAGCGTATGAAGAAGGATCAGATCTTTTGGTTAGACTTATAAGTGAAAAAAAGAAGGTGGTTTATTAGTTTCGTTGTGGGATACCTATTCTTCCTTTGCTAATTGCTATGGTGGAGTTATTAATGGATGAAGCAAAAGGAAGAACAATTTGTGGAAAGATGGGCATTGTGGTAATGGGGACAATCGGTATATTGATTGGTTCCTATGAAGATAATTTGATTTCAGCTGATGAAGCCAGAAGAAGCATTGATGACCTTCAAAGAGCGGGCAGACATATCGGAGAGAGACATTACCGGATGCTGTTGGACAGATTACAGTAAATGATTATTTCATTCTATTTTTAGGCAGACGAAGAATTTCCGTCTGCCTAACTTTTACCTCGTCACCATGCTGTTCCCAATCATCCCGACCACAATCACTGTGATGCCGATCATACCGGAGGAGGAGGGAATGGAGTCGCCGAGGAAAAGGATGCCGCCCAGAAGGGTGAAAAGAACCTCTCCCGCCTGAGTCGCTTCGATGAGCGCCAGCTGCCTCTGATTCCTTCTCACGAGGTTAGTAGCTGCGAAGAAAAGGATGGTGGCAATGACACCGGAGAATAACGCCACGAGGAAAGACTGGCATAACTGTCCGGAGGATGGGAGTCCTCTGGTGACAGTTGCAATGATTGACAAAACAAGCCAAAAGGGCATGCTGCATAATGTCATGCCGAAGACGCGCTGCACTGTAGAAAAAGCCGGGGGACAATACAGCATCATTTTTCGATTTCCCAGCGGGTAGGAGATGGCCGCAATCAGGATGAGAGAAAATGCCTGTATCATGCCTGCTATTTCCAGGTGATGGAAATGGTTGATTTGAAGGATGAAGATTCCCATCAGGATGATGCCCGACCATAGAAGATTTTTGCCGGGAATCTTTGTTCCAAACAAGGGTGTCAGTAATATGCCTGCCACGATGGTAATTTGCCAGGTGGCTGCGACGAACCAGGATTCGCCGTAGACAGAAGCCATGGAAAGGGGCATATAAAAAAGACCAAATCCTACGGTACTCCATAAAAACCATTTCCATGGATTTTTTTGTATTTCTTTCAGCACGGGGCGCAGTCCCTGTTGTTTCCAGACGATGAGCGTCAGCATGGGAAGCATAAAAATGTAGCGGAGGCTGGCGCTCCACATCCAATAGCCACCGGACAGATTCATGCTTCGGTTCAATATAAAAGTGAATGCAAAAAATAAAGAAGCCAGGATTCCGTAGAAGAATGCTTTTTTTAAATTTGTATTTTTTATTGATTCTATATGTTCTGATTTGTGATTCATTTTTTTCTTATATGATATCGTTTCTTATTATATTAGATTGTTTCGTGTTTTCGTATTATTTTTATTTCATCTTTACATGACAGATGTTTTTACAGGCAACCAATTTACATATTTTATCATTTTTTGTGGAAAATCGTCAATAGAATGATTTTATATTTCTTCCTGGCGGCCATAGCGGCGGATTTTTTATTGTATTGTTTCCTTTGACTGCCAGTATATCATCGATCCTTTTTTTGATTATACCAGAAAAAATGGGATGGTTCATCAATGATTCACTCATAGTTTGTGTCAAGTAAACGTTGGCAACTTTTCTTTTGTTTTTCTTTCAAATGT
>JAUNJG010000070.1 GCA_030533385.1 Eubacteriales bacterium
ATCTCTTCCCTTTATTTTTTTCTTTTTTGCCAATGATAATTATACTCTAAGCTCCCACATTTTTTCACGCAGAAAAGAGAAGATTCTTCTGTGGTTTTCATTGACTGAAAAACACAGGAAGCAAGGTTCGGCAGAGACTTGTCTGCAAAGAAAAGTACAGGAATGCAAAAGGAAAACGGCCTGCAGAAGTACCTTCCTCCTTCCTACAGGCCGTCTATGGCTTTTATTTTCTTTGTCTCCTCCTCATAACAACTCCTCCTGCAAGAATCGCTCCCGCCAGCAAAGCTGCATAAAGTCCGATTGGATTGTCATCTCTCGTTTTGGTGGAACCGGAGCGTGTATTACTTCCGCCTCCTCCCGTCGTCCCTGTATTGTTGTTGCGCTTTTCCTCCTCCGAACTTTCCGTCGTCTCGGAAGATTCCTCATAGTATCCGTCGCTATCCACCAGCGCATTGATAAGATGCACCTCTCCTTCCGGATTCTCCGGACTGACAGTCACCTCTCCCTCTCCGCTCACCGTGTATGGGAAAGTGGCCTTATCCACCGGACGTCCGTTTTCATCGGTCTCCCTCACAATGTAAGTTGCCGCCTCCGTGCCATCTTCCCCGCCCAGCGGTACTTCTACCGTTACTTTGCCATTCTGATTTAATGTAATGACAGAGCGCTCACTCCTCACACCGTCGGATTCTGTCTGCTCTACCGTCATGAGCACCTCCTCTCCTGAGGCATCTCTCTTAAATACCCCGGCATAAAACGTATCTTTAGCAGTAATCATCTCCCCATTGTAGGTGACGCTTTTCGTGATGCTGATTTCTCCTAGATTATAAAAACCATCCGGCAGTTCATAATACACGTTGCTGATGGCCGCCGCCCCACTTTTTTTGTCTTCATCCAGACGAATCTCCGGTGCGATTGCTCCATTCTCTGCCAGAAGATTTTCTCCTGCGATGGCGTACCATTTGCCGCCGTCCTTCTCCTGCTCCTGCCGATAAGGAATGGCATTGCCCTGTGCGTCCGTCTCATAAATATAATACACCGCCTCCGGGAGGTCTTCAAAAACCACTGTGCCCGATGAATGATTCTGAATCCGAACCTGCTTTACATTTTCTCCTTTTCCTCTGTACGGGATAGTTCCGTCGGAATCCATAAACAAGCCGATATAATATGTTTCATCCTTCGCTTTCGCCTCCACCAGCGTCGTTCCCTTCAAGTATTTCAAATATTTGGTCACTTCGATGGTTCCGGCTTCTGCGCCATAACCTTTCGGATATGCCGTCACATCGTACAGCCAATGTTCTCCGTCTTCTATCTGCGGGATTGCCGTCAGGATGGTCTGCACTGTTCCGTAACTTCCCTTTGTCTCCTGCCTTATGAGATACATTCCCTGCTCCAGACTGGGAAACACCGCCTGCCCCGCCTCGTTGGTGACAACGGTTTTCAGGGGTTTCATCTGCTGGGACCGGATGGATGACTCCAACATCTCCCCGGCCTTGACCACATCGTCTCCCGAAGTCAGTCTGTTTAAATCCACGTTGGTGTTTTTCAACTCCTCCACAATGGCAAATCGAATATTGTTCTGAGAAGTGTCTATCACCCCGACTTTATAAAGAGCGAGCTGTACATTCTCCATATTTTTTTTGATATCCTGAAGCTGCACCGTGATGCTGCCCTCCGCCTCTGCATCATAGGGCGAGGACATTCTCCCTCCGCTTCCCACTCCTTCTGCCGCCATCACCCCGGTTTTTACGGTGGCTGCCAGCATGGAGATTACAAGCAAAATCACCATGACCATTCCATATTTCTTCGTTTTCTTCAAACATCTATGTCTCATTGGTTCGCCTCCTTTTTCTATAACCGTTTTGCCTGACAAGCATCTATAATAATTTCTGCAATATCCAGAAATGATTTTCCTCTTTCATTTTTATCGGGCAGTCATTCATCCACCCGCCTGATTATAGAAAACATCCGCCGCAATCCAACTTGCGAAACAGAACGTCTCCCTTTCTCCTACCTGATTTCCTTTTGCGTCCATCGCTGTTTCCCAGCGCCTACGCCGCTTCGCCTTCTTCTATTCTTCTTTCATCCGTGACAGCCTGCGACGGCAACTGCACCTCCCGCCCACTGCCTCTTTCTTCTTCCTATCTTTTTTGAGGGTCGCCCACAGGGGGCAACCCCCTGCGGACGAATAGAGATAAGATATTGTCATGTACCAACTTTTCCGTCTTTCTTTTTCAAAGCCCTTTTGTTACGCTCTTTTTTTCATTGCTGCCAGTGCAGCTGCCGCACATGCCATGATTACCAGTCCGCCGATGGTGAACAGGTAAGTACCCATTCCACCGGTTTCCGGAAGGGTGAAACCTTTGTGGTTCTGAATTGTAATACCAAACAGAGCATCAGTACCACTATTTGTTGTTGTAAGTGTAACAGCACCTTCGCTATCTACTTTAATGGTAGCTTCGTTTGCTCCCTGTTTTTCAGTAATCACAATTTTTACCGGAGAAGCTAATAAGGTATATCCTTTAGCTGTCTTAGTCTCCTCAAGATAGTAGGTTCCTGCTGCCAGACCTTTAACTGTAATCTTACCACCATCTTTAGTAACAAGTGGGGCTTCATTCATTTTGTTGCCATCTTTTACTTCATTTTTGTACAGGTTAAATTCAACACCATTTAATGTTTCATTATCACCATCTAATGTTTTATCATCACCATTTTTTGTCAATTCAAAACCGTAAGTATATACCTTTGGTTTATCCGGAAGTATTACCGGTTCTGTATCCTTTCCAAAATCTAATTTTACTTCGTTGGTGTTTGCATCTGTACCAATGATTGCATCCTCTGTAACTACTACATTGTAGAAAATAGAGATTTCTTTTGCCGGGTTGGCATTAATCCACTCTTTACCAAAAGTAATGGTAAAAGAATCGTTTGCCGGTCCTGTAAGTGTATAATCTGTGCTTGGTACTAATGTTCCTGTCTCATCAGCGCCAAAATACACTTTTAAATTTAAAGGATTTGCATAATCAAGGTTCGTCAGTTTATCTGTTATCTCTAATTTTTCTGTTCCTTTTTTCGGAGTTGTTGTTTTAATTCTGTAACGGATGGTGTCTCCCACATTAGCAGAAGCTGCGTCTCCTTCAGCAAGAATTTTCGGCTCAGCACCATTTCCTGTATTTTTTACATCAACGATATCTTTATTTCCGCCGACTTCGTTGTTTTTCGGAGTTGCTGTAATATTATACTTCCATGTTGCACCATCATCAGTAGTTCTTGGAAAAGAAATAGCGAACGGTGCAGATTCAAAATATGTTTTTCCATCAACAGGACCTGGAACCGTACTTTCTACTGCCACATAAATACCTGCTGTCAAACCTGTGAAAACTGCATCACCGTTACCATCGGTTTTTATCTCACCGAATTTTGTAACTCCTTTATATGTATATTCTGCCGCTTTCGCATTCTCAGGTAATTTAATCCTGTTCTGTGTGATTTTTTCCACACTCTCGCCAGTTGAAATACCTGCAATCGCGCTGGTGTCCACCACATATTTTCCACCATCTTCTTTAAAAGTAATTACCTTGTACAAGGTAAATCCAGCGTCTTTCAGTGCTGTTCCTGCATTCTGCGTTGTCTTATGGATGGTGATGGAACCTGTCTTCGTTAAACTAAAGTCCTTGACAGGCTGAGTTTCCTCTGCCTTTACTCCCATTGCCGGAAGCATGGTCACTACCATGGCAAGCATTGCCAAAATAGCCGTTATTTTCTTCATCATTTTTTTCATAATCCCATTCTCCTTTACTTATTTTTTAGGATACATGATTTTCTATCACTTTGGTTGTCGAGTTGCCGTTTCGGAAAAATGCCTTCCTTTTGTCTGCTTTGTCTGTTGCCTGGTTTCCTTGCTACATTTATTGATGAAGGATGGAACTCCACCCGACAATCACATATTATATGCGCGCCCTGCGCCGCCTTCTCATGACTCCGGCTCCACCGGCTGCCGTCAGTATCATGGCCGTTCCCAGAACGTAAATGCTAAATGGCGTGCCAGTGTTTCCTGCCTCCGGCATGGTGAAAAGCTGGTTGTTCTGAATGGTATAGGTGACATTGTAGTAATAATTGAAATCCTCATCTGCTCTGTCCGGATCTCCGCTTACGTTGGCATCTTCTGAACCTTTTGCCACTTTATACGGTAGAGTTACTTCAATCGGATTTGCCAGCAGGCTGTAACCTGTCGGAGATTTCACCTCCGTGATGCGATAGTCTGCCGGTGGCAAACTTGTAAATACAAGGATTCCGTCTTCGCCATCTGGGGTGGTCTTCGTAGTCTGGATATCTCCTACAACTTCCCACTTATCATCCACTTTTTTCTCTAATTTGAACTGAGCGCCATTCAGAGGATTTCTTTCGGCATCCTGCTTCTTAATGGTGATACTTCCAAGGATGGATTGATAGGTGTTGATAAATTCTGCCATCTCCACACTTCCTTTCTCAATGGCTCCTGTACAGCCATTTTCCGGGGTCACATTTACCGGGGTATCATCTTGTAAGTATTTCGCTTCTACATCATAGCCGTCCAATTCGTAGCCGGATTCGTTCACTGTGTAAACGGTGCCTGCCTTTAATCTTTGTAAGGTGTAAGTGTAGCTTCCGTCGTCCTGCTTTGTAAAATCAGCAAACGGAATTGATTTATCCTCTCCGTTCAGGTTTACGGTAAAAGCAAAGCCTGCCTGTTGTAATGCCTCGATTTCAGCATCTGTTAAACCGCCGATGGTTTTCTTTAGCTTCAAATCTCCGGTTTTTAACTGGATAACCGGTTTTGGGTATTTTTCGATTTTATTTTCACCGTTATACTGATATGTCACAACGGCATTTTCGTTATCGTTGGAATAGAAGCCTGCCTGATTGGCATGAGTTCCTGTTCCCTCCTCACCGGTATGTGGATATCCATCTTTCTGGTATGCTTCATATGCCGCATCGGTCGGCTCGATGTCCACCAGAACCTTGTAGGTGTAACCCTTTTCCAGATTATATTCATCCGGGAAATTCAGGGTAATGGTCTTGGTATCTTTATCATAAGAAGGTGTAATGCCCGATGGCGTATCCACTTTGGTGCCATCCTTATATGTCTCCACCCGAAGATTCCTTGCATTCCCCTGTGCATCAAGGATTACCTGTGCGTATTGGCTCAACGGGTCGGTAATAGTGACATTGCTGCACTGCATGGTGGTGATATCACCGGCAATTTTCTTGAATTCTTCTGCAAGATTCGTAGAGCCTACCAGAAAACTGGCTTTATCGGTAATCTTAGAAGCATTCAAGATTCTCTGGAAGAGGGTGCCAATCGATATCGTTTCTTCTACTCTATCTCCGGAATCTTTTTCATATATCTTTACGTCACCCGTTAAATCCAGACCAAGGATATAAAATTTTGAGGCTGTCAGGTTTGAAGCTGCTGTCATTGCCGCATTTAAAGTAGCAACAGAGGTTTCATTTCCGCGTCCTTTTACCTCGTCGATTCCATAATATGTTGGTTTTCCATCTGTCAGGAAAATAACAATGGTCATGGCTCCTTGACGTGCCCGTTTCAATTCTTCCTTCGCCGTGGTCAGACCGGCTTCATAATTGGTTCCTCCATCTGCAACCAACGCATCGATATCTGATTTGGCATTATTTCCATTTCTCCAACCCACTGAGCTGGAATTAGTTGCAAAGCGTACAATGTTATATCGGGCGTCCACAGTGTCATTGGTTTCCAGCGTATCAATCAACTTCTTGGCAGCAGCCTGAGTTTGACTCAGCTTTGTTGCTCCTGATACTTTATCCTTCATACTACCGGAGGCATCCAGTACCATCACCACATCCACCTTTGCCTTATTGGTGATGGTTCCAATGTTACCGGCGATGGTCAAAGCCAGCTCATAAGATCCATCATCCTTCAGGGTGGCTGTTTTAGTCTTACTCAGCTGCTGTTCCACCGTCACGTCACCGCCCTGTCCGCCTTCTCCACCGGCATATTCCGGCTCAAAGATATAATAAATATCAAGGGACTGTGGCACACCGCCTTGCTCATTTACATTGCTGTAATTATCACTTTCATTTACAGCATATTTTAGCGTGTATTTTTTCTGTCCTCCATACCTCTCTTGTTCTATTTTTAAATACCGAAAGAAGATTCCTGTCACACTGTTCAGCTTCAAATCCTGAAATACATAGCCTTTCGGAACATTCCCATTATCTCGGTAAGTGTAGAAATCGTTCGCTTGATTACGTTCTATTTTACCAGTTCCTACCGTCCCCCCAGGAAATTCCACAAAGTTATCGCCATCCATATAACCGTAATGAGCATTGATGGTAAGACTGCTCTGGCTGTATTTCCAGGTAATGGTAAACACAGAGAAGCTGTCGGTGTGAAACTCTGCCAACTGTACATTTTTCCCTCCGGTGGCATCCAGCTTTTTCATCTGTCCGTTCTGTGACATATCTACCACCTGCTCCACCTGTCCCTCGTCATTTTCTTCCAGATGATACATGGTGACGTCCACGGCTTCTTCCGGCTCCATGACCGGCGCCACGGCTTCTTTATAATCCATGGTTACTTTCACCTTGCCGTCCGGCTCCACTTCTTTTCCGTCTTTATCCAGGAAAATAATGTCATAGGCCAAAAATCCGGCAAGCAAGGTGTCATTTTCTTCCATTTTTGCCTCCAGTTGTTGCTCCACCTGTGCATACTGTGCGCCCGTGACCTCACTGTTTTCTACCAGTGGTGTCACCTTTAAGGAGGCGCCGGCAGGAATGGCATTTTCTGCTTCTGCCGTCACGGTGATACACATCTGATCATTTTCCCAGGTCAGACTTTCCGGATGTGCTTCCTGCTCTCCGGCAGTTTCCTCCTGTTCCTGTTTTGTCGCTTCTTCCTTATTTTCAGAGGAAGTCTCCGCCTGTTTTTCTGTGGTAGACTCCGTCTTATCTTCGTCCTTTTTCTCTGCGTCTTCCTCTGTTGTCTCTTCCTTTTCCTCGCCGCTCTTTTTCTCCGTCGTCTCTTCCCCTTTTATGTTTATGTCTTCTTTCTTCTCTTCCTCTTCTTTTTTTAAGTCCTCTTTTTTCTCTTCTCCTTCTCCTTTTTCATCCTCTTGCTTCTCCACGGCTTCTGTTTTTTTATCGCTCTTTTTCTCTGTCGTTCCTTCTTCCTTTTCGCCGTCCTGCTTTCCCGCCGTTTCCACTTTTTTATCGTCCTGCTTCTCCGTCGTTTCCTCCTCTTTTTTTAACTCCTCTGAGGCATTATTTTTCTCCCCGGTTTGCCCCGTCTCCTTTTCTTCCTCCTTTGGAAGAGCTTCCTTTTTCTCTTCCTCTGTCTTTTTCTTCTCTTCGGATATGGCCTCTTCCACTTGCTTCTCCATGGTTGTCGTCCCTGCTTCCGGAGCATCTGCGAGTATGGAAATACTATTACAGATAATCAACACCATGCAAAGCATGAGAGCCATCAACTTTTTTCTTACTTTATCTTTCATAGCTACCCCTTTCTATCTCCTGATTTTCAACCAAAACTTCATCAACCAATTTTAATAATTCCAGCGCGCTGCGAAAATGCTGCTCTTTTTTTTCTTCTACCCAAAGGATGCTTCCCTGCCATGTACGATGCTTTCTGTCCAAAACTTTGATGATAAAAGTTTGTTCTTTCTTCCGAGCCTTCATTCCCACGCCCACTCTCCTTTCCCGGTAATGTGAAGTCAATCTTTTTATTGTCTAACGCTGTAACCCTGTGTGATTTCTTATGGCTCTATCATACTCCTACCCCCATTTCAAAAAGCATTACACTTTTTGAATTTTCCGAATTTTATTTTTTATTTTCAGATAATTCATTACACAATCCATTACATATTTTAAATATTTTAAAAATATTATACAATGCTTCATGATTTTCATTAGAACACAAAAAAGATTCCTCCCATGATATCTCCGGTGCCGACCAATAAGAACAGATAAAAACATAAAAAAATCACAAAATTGGCAAAAAGAAAAGCCAGAAAGTACTCTAAGCTTCCTGGCTTCCAAAATTTTTCAATATTTATTTCTGATAGTCAATTCCTTTTACTTCTAACAGGTGAACTACCCATCACCTAAAGGTAAGAGGCTTCTAAGGCACTAATATCCCACCTTCTGAAGGAAGTGGGTTTTACGCTCCTAATTTATAAATCTATCGTTTCATAATCATAGGGAACATATAATCCTCCTTTGTACACGGCTCTCGCCTCTTTTTTATAGAGTGATTTTCTGCGGCGAATGTTCTTATCTTCCGTGTGCCACAACAGTAAGTTCGCAACCTCCAATTTTACGGCAAGCTCCGCCGCATCTTTCACAGTGCTATGACATTTTTCGTAAGGTTTAAACTTTTCTTTTTCTGAATACAGGCAGAAAGCTTCGTGCAGTAAGTAATCGGTTCGATATGCATATTGATGACAATGCTCCTGATATGGCTCATCACCGCAAAACGTCAGTCTTTTTCCGTTGTGCAGCGTCATGACGAACCCAAACTGCTTCGCCTTTGTGGAGCGGATGTCAAAAAATTTTACCTTATAATCCAAAATGGATTTTTCTTCTTCATCGCTTACTTCATGAATCTTGATTCTTTCCCCAAAAAATTCCAGCACCTTTGACATAAGGGTCATTTCACAGATTTTTTTTATAATATTCGCCACTTCATCATGACAATAAATGTTGAAATCTCCCTCGTACGTTCCTTTTTGCATCTGCTGTCCCACAATTCGTATCATCCACACAACACCCAGCAAATGATCCGTATGTTTATGGCTCACAAATAGATCATGAATTTCTGTCACCGGAATCCGCACTTTCTCCAGTCCGGTCAGAACGCCGTTTCCTCCTCCCGCATCCACCATAAAATAGCGCCCTTTTTCATCCTGCAACACAAAACAAGTATTGTAACATTTTGTTACCGATGCATTCCCTGTTCCTAAAACTATCAAACGTTCCAATTTTCATCCCTCCTGCTGACAAAATGCAGTGTCATCTCTCACACAAAGTTTCTGTATTTTTCAAAGGCTGAGGGGATGGCATACTGTTTTTTTGCCTCCTCTCTCGTCACGAGAACCCAGTCGTTTTCTTCCATCACGGAGCGAAGTTGTTTTTCGGGAACTTCCAGGCGAAAACCATATCCTACCATATCCCACTCCACATGGGTAAAAATGTGTTTTCCCTCACCCAGCACATTTTCTTCCTCTATTCTGTACTCCGTTTTGCCAAACCATTGTTCCAGTTCCTTTTTCGCTTTTTCTAAAGTGAACTGTCCTTCTCTATTGGGAAACTCCCACAGCCCCGGCAACAGCCCGCCGGCAGGTCTTTTATGCAAAATGACAGACAAGGTTCCATTCGACATCATTTCCAGAAGAAAGACCGCTTTCTTTTCTTTCCTCCGAGCCTTTTTCTTCGCTTTGACCGGAAAGTTCATCTCTCTTCCCTCTCTATGGGCCTGACAAACGCTCTCCCACGGACATTCTTCGCAAAGAGGTTGTCCATTCGGCAGGCAAACTCCTGCCCCTAAATCCATCAACGCCTGATTAAAATCTCCCGCTCTCTTTTGCGGAAGAACTCGCCGAACCTCTTTTTCCAGTTTTTTCTTTATTTTTTGTCGGGTAATGTCTCCTTCTTCTCCCAAAATGCGGGCAAATACCCGAAGTACATTTCCATCTACCGCCGTCTCCGAAAGTCCAAAGGCAATGGATGCGATGGCGCCCGATGTATATTCGCCAATTCCTTTCAGTTTTAGCAGCGCCTCCCGACTTCCCGGCAGCTCCCCGCCGTATTCCTCCATAATCGCCCGGGCAGCCACCTTTAAGTTTCTTGCCCGGTTATAGTAGCCCAGACCTTCCCACAACTTCATCAGACGCTCTTCTTCCACCGCCGCCAGGGAAGCCACGTCGGGAAGGGCTTCCATCCATCTCTCATAGTATTTTTTTACTGCTTCCACCCTGGTTTGCTGGAGCATAATCTCAGAAATCCATACATGGTACGGAGTCGGATCGCTTCTCCACGGAAGAATCCTTGCATTATAGTCATACCAGTTTAGCAAAATCTCTCCGATTCCCACCGGGGCAGCTTGCAACGGCCCGCAAATTTGTTTCCAGCTCTCCATCAGCCTGTCCAGAGAAAAGGCTGCGTTGGCTGGGCTGGTGGACGGAAGCTTCGTCGCTTTTTTCCCGGTCTGCTCTTCCAGATATTTTTCATAATACTGAAAAGACTTTGCCCCGTTACAGTAGATGGAGCGAATGTCCGCCTCTTCCAGTATGGCCGTCAGATCGTTCGGCACGACATGCTTAATACTGCTGTCCGAGGAGCCGACAATCTCACAACTTTGAATGACATCCCAAAGTGCAATGTGATTGCGATGTAAAAACTCCTGCTTTTCCTCTATCGTCTCAGGCGTCTTTTCAGACAACACTCCTGCGACTGTCTTCCAGAATCTGTTCTGCGGATGTCCGTAAAAGAATGCCTGCTCCCTTGATTTTACCGAGGGAAAACTCCCCAGAATTAATATTTTCGATTCTTTATCATAAAGCGGCGGAAACGGGTGGGTAATCCGCTTCCGCTCTGCTCCCAAATTAGTCTCTTTCCTCATTTTTATCCATGCTCCATCATTTTATGGAATACCATTCTATCTCATTGAGCCAAAGAAGACTCCCAGCGATAAGTGGGAGCCTTCTTAATTAAATCAGATTAAAACATTTCGTATTCTTTGCCGTGTTTGTCAAGCCACGCCCGACATTCTCTGTACTCCGGCATGATTTTTTCTATTTCTGCCCAGAAGGCGGCGGAATGATTCATTTTTTTTAAATGCGCCAATTCATGGACAATGATATATTCAATAATCTCTATCGGAAGCATGGCAAGCTTCCAGTCAAACTTTAAGTTCCTTTTACTGTTGCAGCTTCCCCACAAGGTAGTCTGATTCCGAATGGCAATGTTTCTGGATGCCAGCCCGGCAAATCTCCGGCGACGAGACACCCGCTCCCCAGTAATCTGTATATGATTGTAAGTCAGCTGCATCCTCTTTCCAAAAAGAGAGGCCTTTCCTCTTACAATCTCTCCTGCACATTTTCTGTAATAGCGCATCACACAATATCGAAGGAAACTCTGGTCGTCGTTGGCCGTGCGAATCGTCAAGACCCGCTCTCCGTCTGGCAGCCTCTCCTCATACAAACTCGTATCTTTCTCCCTCGCCAGGAGCTTGATTCTCAAATTCATGTTCATCTGTCCCAGATAAGGAAGCTTTTGGCCGCTGCGGTACAGAGTACGGCCATCCTCCAAATCCAGCGTCACCGGCAGCGCTTGATGATTGTGTATTTTTTTCTTTTCATATGCCTCAAAAATCTCTGCTTCTTTCATCCGGGCATAACGCTCTACCATGCTGCTGCTCATACCCATCGGTACAATCATGTCAATGGATAAATCCTCATTCACATGGAATCCAATACATCGGCAGTCCGCAATAACGATATTCACATCTAATTTTTGAGAACCTTGCTGAATCCTTATCTGTGACATGATACCTCCTCCGAAAACAAGTGAACTGCCCATCACCTAAAGGTAATGGGCTTCTAAGGCGCTAATATCCCACCTCCTGAAGGAAGTGGGGGTTACGCTCCTAATTTATAAAATACCCCACAATAATAACTGTTATTTTATAGTATAACTTGTTTTTTTGCAGGTTTCAACTGTTTTCGGAGAAATAGCAATGTTTTAATTCTTTTGTAATGTATTGTAACATTTTAGCGGCAAGAAGACGCCTTCCTGTCTTTTTTTAATATACCACTCCGGCTCTTAAAACTACACTCGGATAAGGGGAAAACTCTCCGGTTCGGATGGCAAAGCGGCATTTTCCGCTGAACCTTTTCAAATCTTCGTGAGGCATGTATTCCACCTCTGCCTCTTTCAGACAGTCCTTAATGTAATCTTCCAGCTCAGGATTAAATTCTCTGATTTCATGGGCCAGATAATATCCTTCCACATAGGTTTCATCCAGCACCGCCTCCATGACCTGCTTAAAAGTCGGCACTCCGGCTGTCAAAACCAGGTCAACAACTTCAACTCCTTCCGGAATCGGCATCCCTGCATCGCCAATCATAAACAAATCTTTATGACCCAAACCGGCGATACACCCGGCTAACTGTGCATTTAAAATTCCTCTTTTTTTCATAATAACCTCCGGTAATTCTTTCTCTGTCATTGGCGTCCTGGAAAGAGAGACTCTTTTTCCAAAACGTTTTCTGTAAACGGAAAAAATCGCAGCAAAGGAATCATTCCACTGCTGCGACCAATTTTTATTAAGACACCTTATTCTACTGTGTATGGCATCAAGGACACATGTCTTGCTCTTTTCACTGCAACAGTGAGAGCTCTCTGATGTTTTGCACAGTTTCCTGTGATTCTTCTAGGTAAAATCTTACCTCTCTCAGATACATATCTTTTTAATTTATTTACATCCTTGTAGTCAATTACAGAATTGTTTTTATCTGCGCAGAAAATGCAGACTTTCTTTCTTCTCCGTCCGCCACGTCTTCTCATAGAAGAATCTCCGCGTTCTTTGTTATATGCCATGATATTACCTCCTAATTTTTCAACCTTAGATAAATGGCAGTTCTTCCTCGATTCCGTCAGGAATCGTCATGAACCCATCACTCACTGCCTCTGACGGCGCCGGACGGCTGGTCATTGTCGGCTGTGGAGCCGGTGTCTCCTGGTAAGCGTTTTGCTGATAGCCGGCAGCTGCCGCCTTGCTCTCCGCAAAATCCTGCTCCTCTACTACCACGTCGGTGGTATACACCTTTATGCCCTCGCGATTTGTATAACTGCCGGTTTGAATTCTTCCGGAAATAACAATCTTCGTACCCTGTTTTAAGTACTTTTCGGCAAACTCACCCTGTCTTCCAAAGGCAACGCAGTTAATGAAATCTGCGTCTTGCTCACCGTCTCTCCGGAATCTTCTGTTTACTGCCAAAGTATATCTTGCTACGCACGTTGCCCTCTCTCCCTGAGAATATCTAATATCCGGGTTACGGGTTAAACGACCCATCAAAATTACTTTATTCATGGAATTCCTCCTCTTTTTATGCCTCCTGTTTTACGCATAAATATCTGATGACTGGCTCCATGATACGAACGCGCTGCTCAATCTGCGCCGGACAGTCACTAGAAGCATCGAATTGGATGAAATAGTAATATCCCTCTCTCATTTTCTGAATTTCGTAAGCTAATTTTTTCTTACCCCACTCATCAACGTTGGTAATCACTCCGCCAAATCTTTCAATCAAAGCCTTTACTTTATCAACGGCTTCTGCTCTGGCCTCGTCCTCCATCTTTGCATTTATAACCAATGCTAATTCGTACTTATTCATGGTCAT
>JAUNJG010000010.1 GCA_030533385.1 Eubacteriales bacterium
TCTCTTCCCTTTATTTTTTTCTTTTTTGCCAATGATAATTATACTCTAAGCCAAACATTTTTGCTCTGCGGAAGGAGGCAGAAGAAAGAGGTGGATTTCTTTTCAATCGGGAAATATGTTGACATTTTTGTAGCCTTAGTATATGATTGTTTGTGTCAAAAGCGAAGACGGAGACAGTAAGAGTTCTTGAAAGCTCCAGTGAGACGGAGATAGTGGGAATCCGTTGCCGGTAGAGAATATCCGAACATCACTCCTGAGCTGCGTCGCTGAAAGCCTTCAGTAAGCGGCGACGGATTCTCACCGTTATTCGAGAGGCATATGGTAGTATGTAAAGGTGGTATAATGAATGCGAGGGCTTTCATCCTGTTACGGATGGAGGCCTTTCTTTATTATATTGTGATTATGTTTGGTTACTAAAATCTGGAGGGAAAACAGTGTACAAAAAAGTTTCAACGAATCTGAATTTTGTAGACAGAGAAAAAGAGACTGTCAAGTTCTGGAATGACAATGACGTGTTCAAAAAAAGTATGGAGCAGAGGGAAGGATGTCCGGTTTACACCTTTTATGACGGGCCGCCGACCGCCAACGGAAAACCGCACATCGGCCATGTGCTGACGAGGGTAATAAAAGATATGATTCCCCGCTACAAAACCATGAAGGGATATATGGTTCCAAGAAAGGCCGGCTGGGATACCCACGGTTTGCCGGTGGAGCTTGAGGTGGAGAAGATGCTGGGCCTTGACGGCAAGGAACAGATTGAAAGCTACGGCCTGGCACCGTTCATCGACAAATGTAAGGAGTCCGTGTGGAAGTACAAGGGGATGTGGGAAGATTTTTCCGGCACCGTCGGCTTCTGGGCGGATATGGATGACCCGTATGTTACCTACCATGATGATTTCATCGAGTCCGAATGGTGGGCGCTGAAAAAGATCTGGGATAAGGGACTTCTTTATAAAGGCTTCAAGATTGTTCCTTACTGCCCTCGCTGCGGTACGCCGCTGTCCTCCCACGAGGTGGCCCAGGGCTACAAGGCAGTGAAGGAGCGCTCCGCCGTCGTTCGTTTTAAGGTGGTGGGCGAGGACTCCTACTTCCTGGCATGGACCACCACGCCGTGGACGCTGCCGTCCAACGTGGGTCTTTGCGTGAACCCGGAGGAGACTTACTGTAAAGTCAATGCGGCCGACGGGCGGGTGTACTATCTGGCAGAGGCTCTTTTGGACAAGGTGCTGGGCAAGCTGGCTGAGGAAGATAAGCCGGCCTATGAGATTGTGGAGACGATGAAGGGAACCGACCTGGAACGAAAAGAGTACGAACCGCTGTTTGCGGCCGCCGGGGAGGCTGCGGCAAAACAGCACAAAAAGGCGCATTACATTACCTGTGACGGGTATGTTACGATGTCGGACGGTACGGGTATCGTTCACATTGCCCCTGCCTTCGGTGAGGATGACTCCCGGGTGGGAAAAGAATATGATCTGCCTTTTGTACAGTTTGTAAACGGCAAGGGAGAGATGACCGAGGAGACCGACTATGCCGGCCTTTTCGTCAAGGATGCGGACCCGCAGATTTTAAAAGACCTGGATGCCCGGGGGCTGTTGTTTGACGCTCCGAAATTTGAACATGATTATCCGTTCTGTTGGCGGTGTGACACCCCGCTTATTTATTATGCGAGGGAATCCTGGTTCATCAAGATGACCGCCGTAAAAGAAGATATGATTCGCAACAACAACACCATCAACTGGATTCCGGATTCCATCGGAAAAGGACGGTTCGGAGACTGGATCAACAACATTCAGGACTGGGGTATTTCCAGAAACCGTTACTGGGGTACTCCGCTTAACGTGTGGGAATGTGAAGGCTGCGGACGCATGGAAGCCATCGGCAGCCGGGAGGAGCTGGCAAGGCGCAGTGACAACCCGGACGCTTCCACCGTGGAGCTGCATCGGCCATACATTGATGAGGTGACCTTCACCTGCCCGGACTGCGGAAAGACCATGCGCAGGGTGCCGGAGGTCATCGACTGCTGGTTTGACTCAGGGGCCATGCCTTTTGCACAGCACCACTATCCGTTTGAAAACAAAGAAAAATTCGAGCAGCAGTTCCCGGCACAGTTCATCTCCGAGGCGGTAGACCAGACGAGGGGATGGTTCTATTCTCTGCTGGCTGAGTCCACCCTGCTGTTTAACAAGGCGCCGTATGAAAATGTTATCGTGCTGGGGCATGTGCAGGATGAAAACGGACAGAAGATGAGCAAGAGCAAGGGAAATGCAGTGGATCCTTTTGAGGCGCTGGAAAGACACGGTGCCGATGCGATCCGCTGGTATTTCTACTCCAACAGCGCCCCGTGGCTGCCGAATCGATTCCACGCCGACGCCGTCACGGAAGGACAAAGGAAATTCATGGGTACGCTCTGGAACACCTACGCTTTCTTTGTTCTTTATGCGGACATTGACTCCTTCGACCCGACGAAGTATGAGATGGACTATGAAAAGCTGTCCGTCATGGACAAGTGGCTGCTGTCCCGTCTTTATTCCAGCGTGAAGGCGGTGGATGACAACCTGAATCATTACAAGATTCCGGAGACCGCGAAGGTATTGCAGAGCTTCGTTGATGATATGAGTAACTGGTATGTGCGCCGCTCCAGGAGCCGTTTCTGGGCAAAAGGCATGGAGCAGGATAAAATCAATGCGTACCTGACGTTGTACACGGCGCTGGTGACCATCTCCAAGGCGGCTGCGCCGATGATTCCGTTCATGACGGAGGACATTTACCAGAACCTGGTGAGAACCGTGGATAAAAATGCGCCGGTGAGCATACACTTATGTGATTTCCCTTCGGTGAGAGAGGAAATGATTGACAAAGACCTGGAAAAAGACATGGCGGAGGTGCTGGACATTGTCGTGCTTGGACGGGCGGCAAGAAATACTTCCGGCATAAAGAACCGTCAGCCAATCGGTACTATGTTTGTGCGGGCGGAAAAGGAACTCAATGCGTTCTACAAGACCATCATCGAGGAAGAGCTGAACGTAAAGACGGTCGAGTTCAGAGAGGATGTTTCTGAGTTTACCGCCTATACCTTCAAACCGCAGCTTCGCCTGCTTGGACCAAAGTACGGCAAGCAGTTGGGACAAATCAGCAAGGCGCTGGCCCAGGTGGACGGCAGTTTGGCGAAGAAACAGCTGGACGCAGAAGGTGCGATGACAATCACGCTGGACGGAGGAGAGGTCATCTCTTTGACCGAGGAGGAACTTCTCATCAGCATCGACCAGAAGGAAGGCTTTGTCTCCCAGGAAGACAGAGGAACGGCCGTCGTCCTTGACATCAACCTGACGCCGGCTCTCATTGAGGAAGGCTTTGTGAGAGAGATCATCAGCAAGGTACAGACGATGCGGAAAGAGGCGGGCTTTGAGGTGACAGACCACATTTTGGTGTGTGCCGAAGGGAACGAGAAGATTCGTTCCATCATGGAGAAGAATGCAGATGCGATCAAGCATGATGTTCTGGCAGAAGATCTCATGTTTGAGGAGAAAAAAGGATATTCTAAAGAATGGAATATCAATGGGGAAAAAGTACAGCTTAGTGTTGAAAAAAGATAGTTTGGGAGGACAACCAGATGATAACAAAAACAACCTTTAACAAAAAGCAATTCAAAAGCGAAGTCGAGGCCAATGTCCGGACCTTGTTCCGCCGCACCCTGGAGGATGCGACGCCTCAGCAGATTTATCAGGCGGTGGCCTATGCGGTCAAAGATGAAATTATTGATAACTGGATTGACACCCACAAAGCTTACGAAAAGCAGGACAAAAAGATGGTTTACTATATGTCCATGGAGTTTTTGATGGGAAGGGCACTCGGCAACAACATGATCAACCTGACCTGCTATGAAGGTGTGAGGGAAGCTCTCGAGGAGATGGGGCTGGACTTGAATGTCATTGAAGATCAGGAACCGGACGCAGCGCTGGGCAACGGCGGCCTTGGCCGCCTGGCTGCCTGTTTCCTGGATTCCCTTGCGACTCTCGGATATCCGGCGTACGGCTGCGGCATCCGCTACCGTTACGGCATGTTCAAGCAAAAAATTAAGGATGGTTATCAGGTGGAGACGCCGGATAACTGGTTAAAAGACGGAAATCCTTTTGAAATCAAGAGGGATGAATACGCCGTGGAAGTAAAATTCGGCGGCTATGTGGATGTGGAAAATGGGGCCGACGGCAAGCCGAAATTCGTACAAAAAGGTTATAAGAGCGTTCGCGCGGTGCCGTATGACATGCCGATTGTCGGTTATGGAAACCGCATTGTCAACACTCTGCGTATCTGGGATGCGGAGGCAATCAACACCTTTAACCTGGATTCTTTTGACAAGGGAGAGTACCAGAAGGCGGTGGAGCAGGCGAACCTGGCCCGCACCATCTGCGAGGTGCTTTATCCGAACGACAATCACATGGCGGGAAAAGAGCTGCGCTTAAAACAGCAGTACTTCTTCATCTCTGCCTCCGTGCAAAGAGCGGTGCAAAAATACAAAGAGACCCATGATGATATCCGCAAGTTATATGAGAAAGTAGCCTTCCAGTTGAATGACACCCATCCGACGGTGGCAGTGGCAGAGCTGATGCGTATTCTTGTGGACGAGGAAGGACTGGAGTGGAACGAGGCGTGGGAGATCACGACAAAAACCTGTGCTTACACTAACCACACCATCATGGCCGAGGCATTGGAAAAGTGGCCGATTGAGCTGTTTTCCAGATTGCTTCCTCGTGTGTATCAGATTATTGAGGAGATCAACCGTCGCTTCGTCATTGAGATTCAGGCCAACTATCCGAACGATCAGGAGAAGGTGCGCAGCATGGCGATTCTCTATGATGGACAGGTGAGAATGGCCCACCTTGCCATCGCCGGAAGCTACTCTGTCAACGGCGTTGCCCGCCTGCACACGGAAATCCTCAAAAAGCGGGAGCTGAAAGACTTCTATGATATGATGCCGTACAAGTTCAACAATAAGACTAACGGCATCACCCAGAGAAGATTCCTGCTCCACGGAAACCCTCTGCTGGCAGGATGGGTGACAGATAAGATTGGCGATGACTGGATTACGGATTTGTCCCATCTGGCAAAACTGAAAGTGTATGTAGATGATGAGAAATGCCAGCAGGAGTTCATGAACATCAAGTATCAGAACAAAGTGCGCCTTGCAAAATATATCAAAAAACACAATGGCATTGATGTGGATCCTCGCTCCATCTTTGACTGTCAGGTGAAACGTCTCCACGAGTACAAGCGTCAGCTTTTGAACATTCTCCATGTGATGCATCTGTACAACCAGATCAAGGAGCACCCGGAGATGGATATCGTGCCTCGCACCTTCATTTTTGGCGCAAAGGCAGCGGCTGGATATTATACTGCCAAGCTGACCATCAAGCTCATCAACGCCGTGGCGGAGCGCATCAACAACGATATGTCCATCAACGGCAAGATTAAGGTGGTGTTCATCGAAGATTACCGTGTGTCCAACGCAGAGCTGATTTTTGCCGCCGCTGATGTCAGCGAGCAGATCTCCACCGCCTCCAAAGAGGCGTCAGGAACCGGAAACATGAAGTTCATGTTAAACGGAGCTGTGACCATCGGAACCATGGACGGAGCCAACGTGGAGATCGTGGAAGAAGTCGGTGGGGACAACGCCTTCATCTTCGGTCTGTCCGCCGACGAGGTTATGGAGTTTGAGAGAAATAAAAATTATTATCCGGCAGACATTTACAACAACAACGAAGATGTCCGCAAGGTGATGACCCAGCTTGTCAATGGCTACTACTCCCCGGAAAATCCAGAGCTGTTCCGTGCACTGTATGATGCACTGATGCAAAAAGATATGTACTTTACTCTCCGGGATTTCGACTCCTACAAGGAAGCTCAGCAGCGGGTAGATGCTGCCTATCGTGATGAGAGGACGTGGGCGCGCATGGCGATGCTTCAGACCGCAAGCTGCGGAAAATTCTCCTCTGACCGTACCATCGAGGAGTATGTGAGGGATATCTGGAAGCTGGAAAAAGTGGAACTGCCGCCTCATAAATAAGATGGCTTGTTGCCGTTCTAAAAGAAGAATAAATTGACGTGAAAAAAGAGAACCGTCGTAAAACGTAGAGTGCCTCAGGGCGCTGTACCGTTTTGCGGCGGTTTTTTTCGTGCGGCGCAGGGGGCAGTGGAGAGGATGCCCGGGCAGAAGAATTACTTTTTCCCTGTCGTCTGTTTTTTTATGAGAAGAGTGTAATGGTATATATAAAAGAAAGATGTAATATTGAATAAAAGTTTAACGTAATAAGTGTCAAAACTTGTTAATAATTATAATTTAATAAAAGATTTTTGCAAAAAATACGATAAAAATTTGCTTTTTCCGCCAAAAAAGTATAGAATACAAAAGAAAGAAGGCCTTAGAATTGGGAGGGGAATGATGGGGGCAATTATCGATGAAATTATAGATTCCCTGAAAAAAGGGCAGGGGAAAAGGATAGCGGAACTGGTAAAGATAGCGCTGGAGGAGGGGGTACCTCCCCAGAAGATTTTGGAGGAGGGATTTTTGGCAGGGATGAACCAGGTGGCGGAGAGATTTCGCCAGGAAGATGTGGGAGTTCCTGAGATCTTAAGCGTGACGAGGGCGCTGGAACACGGCGTCCAGTCCCTGCGCCGGTACACGGGAAACAGCGCCGTAAAGGACGTGGGAACCGTGGTGATTGGCACGGTCAAGGGAGATATGCACGACATCGGAAAAAATCTGGTCAGGATGATGATGGAGAGCCGGAACATCCATGTGGTAGATTTGGGGGTGGACGTATCTCCCCGGAAGTTTTTGGAGGAGACCCTTGCAAGCAAGGCACAGATTGTCTGCATGAGCGGTATCCTGTCCCGCTCTGAGCAGGGGATGAAGGCAGTCATAGAGGAGTTTGAGGCCCGGGGAATCCGGGATGAGGTTTACTTTATGATTGGCGGTTATTTTATGGATGAGGCGCAGGCGAAAAAAATCGGGGCAGACTGCTACACGGAGGATGCCTGTTCCTGCGCAGAGAAGGCTTATCAATACCTCATAAAAAAAGGAAAGAAAAAGAAAAATTTCTGAGAACCTGAGAGGACGATAGTGTCCTGAGGCGGCAACGGGAATGGAGGGACAAAAGGTTGGCGGAAAAACAGAAGATTCATATAGAAGATGTAATAGATGTAAAAGAACTTCAGGCATTGCAGGATAACTGGGCGAAGGCCACGAACCTTGCCTTTGTCAGCGTGGACAGAAACGGTACGCCAATAACGGAGCAGAGCAACTTTACGCCGTTTTGCAAAAAATTAAGGCAGATGGACGCATTTCGGGAGAAGTGCTATTACTGCGATGCCTGCGGAGGAAGGAAGGCCAGGAGGATTGGCCGGGCCTACACTTATATTTGCCATGCGGGTCTGATTGACTTTGCCATTCCAATCATGATAAAGGGGCAGTATGTGGGCGCCATTCTCGCCGGCCAGGTCAGAAGCGAAGATACGGAAAATCTCAGGCAGATTGCCCCCGGCAGCCATGGATGGCAGGAGGAGGAAACGCTGGCGGAACTTTATAACCAGGTGACCGTGATGCCTGTGGATAAGATTCTTGGCGTGGCACAGATTTTGTGTGACAGCTACAATTATTCTGTGGAAAAACAATATATCAACAAGGTGGATGCCGAGCTTCGAGAGAAGGATTTAAAACTTATAAAAGAAGAAAAGCTGCGGATTGAGATGGAAAAATCTTTGCGGGAGATTGAATTGAAAGCACTGCATTACCAGATTAACCCGCATTTTTTGTTTAACGTACTAAATACCATTGGCCGTCTGGCCTTTTTTGAAAACGCAAAGATGACGGAGGACGTGGTTTATGCCTTTGCGGATATGATGCGGTACATTTTGCGAAAGAGTACCCAGCCACTCAGCTCTCTCGGGGATGAGATCAGCTATGTCGTAAATTATCTTAAAATTCAAAAGATTCGTCTGGGGAGCAGGCTGCAATACACCATAGAGGTGCCAGAGGAATATTACAGGGTGAAGCTGCCGTTTTTATCGCTGACGACGGTGGTGGAAAATTCCATCAAGCATGCCGTGGAAAACAAGGCTTCCGGGGGAATGATTCAGGTCAGTGCCAGGAAGGAAAAAGAAGACTTGGTGGTAGATATCGTAGATGACGGAGACGGAATCTCTCCGGCGAGAATCAGCAGTATCTTGCGGGGGGACGCCTACAGAAATGAGAAGGCGGGCGCCGTTGGCATATACAATGTCAACAAGCGTCTGATTCACCATTTCGGACACGAGTACGCACTGGATATCCAGAGCAGGAACAAGCCGACGCTGGGGACGAAGGTGACAATCCGGGTTCCTTTGGAAAACGAGTAAAAGAGAGAGCAGAGAATAGAAAGGCGGTGTCGTTTTGTACCGTATTTTGATTATCGAGGATGAGGAACTGGAAAGGACTTCCATGAAGATTTTTCTTGAGGAAAACCTTTCGGAGGTGGACATTGTAGGAGAGGCAAAAAGTGGCTATGAGGCTGTGGAGATGATTGGAAGCCGGGATATCAACATGATTTTGGTGGACATCAACATCCCGGGCATCGACGGGATGGAGGTCATCAAGTATGCCAGGAAGAAGCTCCCACAGGCGGTCATTATCATCACTACGGCCTACGACGATTTCAACATTGCCCACGAGGCGATCAAGCTGAAAGTGGATGACTTTTTGCTAAAGCCGATTCGCAAAGAGGTGCTTCTGGAGTCGGTCAAAGCGTTCTCTGAGAGGCTGGGGGAAGACCGTCAGACAGATAAGAGTAATAAATTGTTGTCAAAATTAGAGGCAGAGCTAAGAAAATGCTCTTATAAAGCCACTGTAGACATTTTAAGAGAGTACATTGACCAGTTATATTTAGAATATCATGATGTGAATGTGATATCCAAAAGACTTCAGGATTTGGCAAAGATGGTTGTGCGGATTGCCGAGGAGTTAAACGTCAGCGACACTAACGAGCTTGTGATGCAGATGGAGAAATTAAAGATTAAATATCTCCTTTATAATAACAAGCATGATGCCTACAACGAGGTGGTGAAGATGATGGACATCCTCTTTGACAAGATGAACATCAAGGGAAAGCTCTCCGACGGTGGAATGAAGTCCGTGATAGATTACATCGAGAGAAACCTGAAAAGAGGAATCAGCCTGGAGGATGTCGCCAATCATGTAAATATCAGCACCTACTATCTGAGTAAGATTTTTAAGAAGGAGATGGGGGTGAACTTCATCACCTACGTCACGGACCGGAAGATGGATCTGGCGAAGGAGATGCTTGTGAATACCGACATCCCGGTGCTGAACATTGCCTTGGATCTGGCGTACAACGAAGCAAATTATTTCAGCAAGGCTTTCAAAAAGAAAACCGGGTTGACGCCGTCTGAGTATAGAGAAACATACAGAATAAGAAAGGAGGAGGAAAATGAAACGGTTTAAGCTTTCCACTGAAGTACTTTTCAGTGAGGATGCCATCAATGCGTTGCTTGACATTAAAGACGTGAACGCAGTTCTTATCACGGATAAGTTCATGGTGGATTCGGGGATGGCTGATATGATCATCAAAAAGCTGTCGAACTGTAAGCAGGTTTCCGTGTTCAGCGAGGTGATACCCGATCCGCCGATGGATTTGATTGAGAGGGGAGTTGGATTCCTCGACGATAAAGACTGCGACGTTGTCGTTGCGCTGGGAGGAGGTTCTTCCATCGATGCGGCCAAAGCGATCGTCTACATGGCCAGAAAGATTGAACTTGCACAAAACCCGAACAGCATGAAGAGAATGAAGCTGATTGCGCTTCCGACTACCAGCGGAACCGGCTCTGAGGTGACCCAGTTTGCGGTGGTGACAGATTCTAAGACGGGTGTGAAAATTCCTCTGATTGACGAGAGCCTGATGCCGGACATTGCCATTCTCGACCCGGAGCTGGTAAAATCAGCGCCGCCTTTTATCACTGCGGACACCGGCATGGACGTCATCACCCACGCCGTGGAGGCCTATGTGTCTGAGACGGCCAGCGACTGTTCTGACTGCCTGGCGGAGAAGGCCGTGGAGCTTGCCTTTGAGTATCTTCCGAGGGCGTATCGCAACGGGTATGACATCAAGGCGAGGGATAAGATGCACAGGGCATCTTGCCTGGCGGGCATGTCCTTTAGTCTCGTGAACCTGGGTCTCAACCACGGCATCGCCCACGCCCTTGGCGCAATCTTCCACATTCCTCATGGCAGAGCCAACGCTCTGGTGCTTCCGCATGTCATCTACTTTAATGCGGATATGGTGAGAGAAGCGGCAAAGCACAGCAATGATTCTGCGAAGAAGTATCAGAAGCTTGCCCGCATCATCGGCCTTCCGGCGTCCACGCCTAAGGTGGGTGTGTCCAATCTCATCGCGGAGATCAACCGCCTTTTGAAATACATGGATCGCCCGACCTGCATCACGGAATGTGGCGTCACTTTGGAGGAGTTTGAGGCGAACCGGGAAGAAATTATCCGCAGGGCGCTGGCGGATGCCTGCACCCAGGCCAACCCTAGAAAGGTGGCTGCGGAGGATATTAACAAGATTTTGGACCACATTGCAAAATAGTTGAGGCCACCGGATGAATAGTTTGTCTTTGTCAAAAAAAGATGTCAACAAAGTATCATGTCGAAGAAAGGCCCGGATATTTGTATGTATTGAAAGCCTAAAATGTATAGTAGAACGCCAAGTAATTTTGTGAATACTGCTATATAATGATACTATCCTGTAAATCAACCAAAGGTAGTCTGTCCTACCCAGACAGGCAATAATTTTTATGAGGAGGTCAATTATGCAGAAAGAAGCTTTAGGAATGATTGAAACCAAAGGTTTGGTTGGAGCTATCGAAGCAGCCGATTCCATGGTAAAATCAGCGAACGTAACGCTGGTAGGATATGAAAAAATCGGGTCTGGCCTGGTTACCGTGATGGTCAGAGGAGACGTGGGAGCTGTGAAAGCGTCCGTCGATGCGGGTACGGTTGCTGCTGACAAAGTGGGTACTGTCGTATCCAGCCATGTAATCCCAAGACCACACACAGACGTAGAGAAGATTTTACCACAATAGTTTAGTCCCAGTCTAATCAATTATTAATGGAGGTATGATTCAATGAAAGATGAAATGATGGCTAAAATCATGGACGAAGTTATGAAAAAAATGGGCGGAACGGACGCACCTGCAGAAAGCATGGCTTGTGAGACTTCCAAAGGACTGAATGAGGACCTTTGCGGTTTGACAGAATATGTCGGAACGGCGATGGGACATACCATTGGATTAGTGATTGCCAACCTTGATTACACCGTTCATGAATTACTGAAAATCGACCCGAAATATCGCTCCATCGGTATTATTTCTGACCGTGTTGGTGCAGGCCCACAGATTTTTGCTGCGGACGAGGCAGTGAAAGCGACAAACACGGAAGTAGTTCTCTGCGAGTGCCCTCGTGATACAGAAGGCGGCGCCGGACACGGATGCCTGATTGTATTTGGTGCTGAGGACGTATCCGATGCAAGAAGAGCCGTTGAAGTTGGCCTCAGCTTCGTTGAAAAACAGTTCGGTGACGTATACGGAAACTCTGCCGGACATCTGGAGTTCCAGTACACAGCCCGCGCTTCCTACTGCTTAGAAAAAGCATTCGGCGCTACCGTTGGAAAAGCGTTCGGTATCACCGTAGGCGCTCCTGCCGGTATCGGTATTGTACTTGCAGATACCGCTTCCAAGACTGCAACTATTGATCCTATTGCCATCGCTACACCAGGTAACGGCGGAACATCCTTCTCCAACGAGGTTAACTTCTTCTTTACCGGAGATTCAGGTGCTGTTAGACAGGCTATTATCGGTGCGAGAGAAGTTGGAAAACAGCTGTTGAAAGCTTTAGAGCCGAACGAGCCGCTGGAATCCGCTACCTGCCCATATATCTAAGAGAAGTTTCTGACATAGCGCTCTGATTTGTATGGAACTGTCAGGGAAAAAGTTAACCGGATATCTGCACAGTCATAATGTTTGCGTTTAAAATGCAGATATCACGCTTCTGCCCCCGTGACAGAAGACAGATTATATTAAGGATTTGAGAGGTGTTGAGACCGTGAGAAGTAAACGTTTTGAATATTTAGATCAAAGACCTGTAAATCAGGATGGCTACGCTTTGGATTGGCCGGAAGTTGGTTTTATTGCGATGAACAGTCCGTTTGATCCGACTCCTTCCATCAAAATCGTGGATGGCGAAGTGGTGGAGATGGATGGAAAATGCAAAGAAGATTTCGATATGCTGGATGCCTTCATCGCAAAATATGCCATTAACCTGGATTTCGCAGAGGAGGCCATGGCAAAAGATTCTCTGGAAATCGCCCGTATGCTTGTTGATATCAATGTCAACAGGAGCGAGTGCCTGAAATATACGACGGCAGTTACCCCTGCCAAGCTGGTTGAAATCGTTGGAAACCTGAACGTACTGGAATGTATGATGGGTATTACCAAAATGAGATGTAGATTAAAACCAGCAAACCAGTGTCACGTAACGAACGTAAAAGATAACATGATTCAGATTGCAGCAGACGCAGCTGAGGCGGCTGTTCGTGGTTTCGCTGAGATGGAGACGACCGTAGGTATCGTGCGTTACGCTCCTTTCAACGCTTTGGCTATCATGTTAGGTGCTAACGTTGGACGTCCTGGTATCTTAACACAGTGTGCCGTAGAAGAGGCTACAGAGCTTGACCTTGGTATGAGAGGCTACACCGCATACGCTGAGACGGTTTCCGTATACGGAACTGAGGACGTATTCATGGATGGTGACGATACTCCATGGTCCAAAGCATTCCTTGCTTCCTGCTACGCTTCCCGTGGTGTTAAAATGAGATTTACATCCGGTACCGGTTCAGAAGTTCAGATGGGTATGGCAGAAGGAAAATCCATGCTTTATCTTGAGGCAAGATGTCTGGGTGTTACCCGTGGTGCCGGTGTTCAGGGAACTCAGAACGGTTCCGTATCCTGTATCGGTGTTCCTGCAGCTGTACCTGGCGGTATCCGTGCCGTTGCCTGCGAGAACTTAATTGCCGGTATGCTTGACCTTGAGAACGCTTCCTCCAATGACCAGACATTTACACATTCTGATCTTCGTAGAGTTGCCCGTTCCATTCCGCAGTTTATCCCGGGAACTGATTATATCTGCTCCGGATATTCTGCTACCCCTAACTATGACAATATGTTCGCCGGATCCAACTGGGATGCGGATGATTATGATGACTGGGTAATCATCCAGCGTGACTTAAAGGTTGACGCAGGTCTTGTCCCAGCCACAGAAGATGAAGTTGTTGCTGCCCGTAACAAAGCGGCGAGAGCGATTCAGGCTATCTTCCGTGAATTAGGTTTACCTGAAATCACTGACGAAGAAGTCGAAGCCGGCACATACGCCCGCGGTTCCCAGGATATGCCGGACCGTGACGTTGTTGCCGACTTAAAGGCTGCTACAGAGATGCTTGAGCGCGGAGTGACAGGTCTTGACTTTGTAAAAGCTCTTTATAAGGCAGGATTTGAAGATGTTGCAGAGTCCGTCTTCAACATCCAGAAGGCAAAAGTTGTTGGTGACTACTTACATACGGCATCCATGCTGGATGATAAGTTCCACGTAATTTCTGCCGTAAACAGCCCGAACTGTTACGAAGGACCTATGACCGGCTACCAGATTAGCCCAGAGCTTTGGGACAAACTGAGCAGAATCCGTACGGCTGTTGACCCGTCAAAGATTAATTAGTTAGTCTATTTTAAGGAAGGTGAACTATAATGGCAATTGATGAAAAATTATTAAAAAGCGTTATCGCTGAAGTTCTGAAAGAAATGAACGCTGCTTCCGACGCCCCAGTGGCAGCCGAAGAAGTTTCTGCATCGGAGGGTATGACCATCGCTGAAGTCGGGGATGCGCAAAAAGGTACGAACCCTAACGAAGTGGTTCTTGGCGTAGCGCCTGCTTTCGGTGTTTCCCAGACCAAAAATATCGTTGGAATTCCTCATTCTGCCATCATCAAAGAGATCATGGCGGGTCTTGAGGAGGAAGGCGTTGCCTGCAGAATCGTAAAAGTTTACAGAACGTCTGACGTATCCTTCGTAGCTCATGATGCGGCAGAGTTATCCGGATCAGGCATTGGTATCGGCATTCAGTCCAAAGGTACGACTGTCATTCATCAAAAAGACCTCCCACCGCTGTCCAATCTGGAGCTGTTTCCTCAGTGCCCTCTGATTGACCTGGAGACCTACAGGTCCATTGGAAAGAACGCGGCTAAATATGCGAAAGGGGAGTCCCCAAACCCTGTGCCGGTAAGAAATGACCAGATGGCAAGACCGAAATACCAGGCTTTATCCGCTGTTTTGCACATCAAAGAGACAGAACACGCTGACAGAAATAAAGCTCCTAAAGCTCTCAAAGTAGAATTTAATTAAACGGAGGTGTCAATGGTGGATCAGGAATTATTAGTAAGACAGATTATGCAGGAAGTGCTTAAAAATATGCAGGGTTCTGCAGCTCAGGAAGCTTGTGAATGTGAAGAAAAAGTGACAGTTGCCGACTATCCTATCGGGGAGAAGAAACCGGAGTTAATCAAGAGTGCGTCGGGGAAATCTCTGGATGAATTGACCCTGGAGGGCGTCATTGACGGATCTTTGACGGCGAAGGATTTCCGTATCACGAAAGAGACCCTGGAACTTCAGGCTCAGGTTGCTGAATCCGCAGGACGTGGATTCTTCGCAGTGAATTTAAGAAGAGCCGGGGAGTTGATTCCGGTGCCGGATGAAAGATTGCTGGAGATTTACAATGCGCTTAGACCGTATCGTTCCACGAAGGCTGAGTTATATGCCATCGGCGATGAGCTGATTAACGAGTACGGCGCAACCGTAAGTGGAAACTTCGTAAAAGAAGCGGCTGACATTTACGAGAAACGTGGACGTTTAAAAAAATAACAGTTGATTTGCTTCAACGGAGGTATAAAAGTGAAATTAGTTGCGGGCGTTGATATTGGCAATGCGACTACTGAGACTGCGGTTGCCAGAATCGATGGAAAACATGTGACGTTCCTTTCCAGCGGTATCACGGACACCACCGGAATCAAAGGAACGAAACAGAACATTCACGGTGTCTTTCAGTCACTGAAGACGGCCCTTGATAAGGTAGGACTTGACATCAGTGATTTGGATGAGGTTCGTGTAAACGAGGCGGCTCCCGTGATTGGGGATGTTGCGATGGAGACAATCACCGAAACTATTATCACTGAGTCTACTATGATTGGACACAATCCCAATACCCCTGGCGGTATTGGGATTGGTGTTGGAGTATCCCAGATGATAGACCGTCTGGACAAGGTTGCATCTGGTACCGACGTGATAGTAGTAATTCCATCAAGAATTTCCTTTGAAGCTGCTGCAAAGATAATCAACCGGTATAATAAAATACTGAATATTACAGGTGCCATTGTCCAGCGCGATGATGGCGTTTTAATTAATAACCGTCTGGAGAAAAAGATTCCGATTGTTGATGAGGTCGGCATGGTAGATAAAGTTCCCCTCGGCATGCAATGTGCCGTGGAGGTGGCGTCCGTGGGCGGCGTGGTAGAAATTCTCTCCAACCCATATGGAATTGCCACTTTGTTTAAGTTGACTTCCGATGAGACGAAGCAGGTAGTCCCGATTGCCCGCGCGTTGATCGGAAATCGTTCGGCTGTCGTGATTAAGACTCCCGAGGGGGATGTCAAGGAACGGAGGATTCCTGCCGGCTCCATTGAGATTATCGGAAGAAAGAAAAAAGTGACGGTTGGTGTTGATGAAGGCGCTGAGAAGATGATGGATGCCGTCAACAATGTTGATGTGATTGAAGATATCAAAGGTGAGCCGGGAACCAATGCCGGCGGTATGCTTGAAAAAGTTCGTCAGGTGATGTCCAATCTTACCAATCAGCATCCAAGAGACATTAAGATTCAGGATTTGCTGGCGGTGGATACTTACAATCCACAGCAGGTAAAGGGTGGAATTGCCAATGAGTTTTCCATGGAAAGTGCCGTTGGAATTGCCGCCATGGTGAAGGCGGATCGCCTGCAGATGCAGATGATAGCCGAGGAGCTGACCGACAGATTAAAGATACCTGTCTATGTGGGCGGCGTGGAAGCCGATATGGCCATCAAGGGTGCTCTTACGACACCTGGAACCAACGTGCCGATCGCCATTGTTGACATGGGTGCGGGTTCGACGGATGCGTCTATCAAAAACAAACAGGGCGAGGTGAAGCTGGTTCACCTGGCAGGTGCCGGAAACATGGTTACTCTGCTGATTCAGTCAGAGTTGGGTCTGGAAGATTTCAATACTGCGGAAGAGATTAAGAAATATCCTCTTGCCAAGGTGGAGAGTCTGTTCCACATCCGTCATGAAGATGGAACTGTTCAGTTTTTTGAGGAGCCGCTGGATCCGAGTGTATTTGCGAAGGTTGTATTGGTAAAGGACGGTGGAGAGTTCGTACCGCTTGAAGGCTTCAGTTCACTTGAAAAAGTAAAATTAGTGCGGACCAATGCGAAGAAAAAGGTGTTTGTCACCAATGCCATTCGCTCGCTGGCAAAGGTCAGCCCGACGGGCAATGTGAGGGATATCGAGTTCGTAGTGTTGGTGGGAGGTTCGGCGCTGGATTTTGAAGTGCCAACTCTCGTGACTGATGCGTTATCACAATATAATATAGTAGCTGGCAGAGGAAACATCCGCGGGTGCGAGGGACCTCGCAACGCAGTGGCAACAGGACTTGCAATGTCGTGTGCGGATATAGGAGATTGAGTATGGAAGAAAGTAAGGCAGGAGTAAATACAAGACCTTCAATAAAAGTGTTTTATGACTGTGATCATCTTTCTTTGTCTGATTTTATCGGCGTACTCCTCGGTATCGAGGAGGAAGGAATCCCCTATGACCTTCAGGCAGAGCATAGTGCAGATGTTTTGAAACTTGCACGCAATGCCAGCTTGGATTCAAGATTAGGGGTGGGCGTTGGAATTAGCAAAGAAGGCATAGTTCTTCAGTATGAAAAGCTAGATGAGGCGGCCCCTCTTTTTAGGATTAAATTCTATCAGACAGACCAGTTCAGAAATATCGGTTCCAATGCGGCAAGACTTGTCAAAAAGATGCCGTTCCGTTCTCTGGATTAGTCAAAAATCATAAATCGAAAAGGTAAGGAGGTGTAAAGGTGGCTGACAGAAGTATTGGTTTGATTGAAACCTTTGGGCTTGCTGCCTGCATAGCGGCGGCAGACGCAGCAGTGAAATCTGCAAACGTAAAGCTGCTCGGCTATGAGTACGCAAAGGGCGACGGCATGTGTACTGTCAAAGTAGAGGGAAATGTCGGAGCCTGCAAGGCAGCGATTGCAGCCGGAAAGCGGGCGGCCGAGATGGTCAATGGTTCTTTGAACGGAACAAAAGGCGTGCTGCTGAAAGCCCGCCCGGCGGACGGCATGAAGGAGCTTCTCATCGAAAACAGAGAAACCGTTGGAGGTGAGATTGCCCTTGCGGAAGGATACCGCCCGGCAGGGGACAGCAAGAAGCCGGTTCTCGTGAAGAACTGGAAACCAAAGGAAGAACCAAAGGCAGAGACGCCAGCGGAAGTGACACCTGAACCGCCTGTAGAAGAAAGTCTTGGGGAAGAGACGTCCGGTGCGGAAAAAAAACCTGACTTAGAGGAAAAAGAGGAGGAATCTGAGTCGGAACCGGAGGCGCAGCCGGAACCACCGTCTGAATCAGAACCGGAGGCGGAGGCCACGGCAGAAATGCCAAAAGAGGAAGAATCTGATTTGGCAGGAAACGCCGGGGAAGAACCGGGGACAGACGCTCCTAAGAGAAAGACATCGACAGGAAATAATAGAAGAAGAAACCGCAAGAAGAAACCGACCCCGGAGAATTAGCCCGTGCAGGCTGTCACTGTGGGGACGGTGCGGAAGGCGGACAAGGCAGATATGTAAGCCGGAGGCGGAGTGTCCGCGCCGGGTTGCATGAGTAAATATGGTGGAGGAACGGCATGTGGATTCTGATGAGGCGAGTGCCTGTTTCCTTGGCGATGATGTGCAGATACAATCATGCAGAGATAAGGGGATGGCATGAATAATTATAATGATATTCTGGTCGGCTTTTCGGAGCTGATCAAGAACGAAGAATTTCAACCTTACGAAGGAGATTTGAAACTGGGCGTTGACCTTGGAACAGCGAACATCGTTGTCTCCGTGGTGGATGCCAACAACACTCCGATTGCAGGGATGTCTTATCCTTCCACCGTAGTCAAAGATGGCATCGTGGTGGACTTCCTTGGAGCATCCAGGGCTGTCAAAGACATGAAGGCCAGGCTGGAAGAGATGATGGGCGTGGAATTTTATGAGGCAGCCACAGCGATTCCTCCGGGAATCATCTCCGGCAACGTGAAGGTGATTTCCAACGTGGTGGAGTCCGTGGGACTTGACGTGGTGAAAGTCATTGATGAGCCGACGGCGGCTGCCACCGTCCTCGGTATTACCGACGGGGCGGTGGTGGACGTGGGAGGCGGAACAACCGGCATCAGCATCTTAAAAGGTGGAGAGGTTGTTTTTACGGCGGATGAACCCACGGGAGGCACGCACATGACGCTGGTACTTGCCGGCAGTCTGGGCTGTACTTTTGAGGAAGCGGAACGAATCAAAAAAGATCCAAAACAGGAAATGCTGGTATTTCCGGTGGTGAAACCGGTCATCGAAAAGATGGCGGCCATCGTGGCCCGATTTATAGAGGGCTATGACGTGGATGTCATCTATGTGGTGGGCGGCGCATGCAGCTTTAAAAAGTTTGAGAGCGTCTTTGAAAAAGAGACGGGAGTCAAAACGATAAAGCCGAAGGAGCCGCTGTTGGTGACACCACTTGGAATTGCCATGAACTGTGACAAACAATAGGTGGCATAATGAATAGAAACGAGTTTGAGAATGCGCTTATGTCAACCATTGTGGAATATATTTCCGACCAGATTGTTTTAAAATATATGGATGCGTGCAGACAGGCAGCGGTTCTTTTCTCAGGCGCTTTCATTGGTTACGCCGATGCGGTGGAATCCCTGAAAGAACTGAAAAAAGAAGGCTGGAAGCTGACCGTGGTTTTGTCAAGAGCGGCGTCCGAGGTTCTCACGGAAGAACGTATTAAAAATGATATTGAGCCGGAATCCATTTATGTTGAGGGCGCTCCGATAAATGGAAGACAGATTGTTGACGACAATCAGTTTGTAGTGATACCGGAATTGACCGTAAATACTGTGGCCAAGGTGGCAAATTGCATCAGTGATAATCTGCTGACGAACATGATTTTCAGAGCCATGGCGACGGGAAAACCGGTCATTGCAGCCATCGACGGCTGCTGTCCGGATAATGAGGTCAGAGCAAAGATGGGCTTTAAGGTGACGGAGGCCTACAAGGCAAAGATGCGCTCCAATCTGGAGGATGTGCAGTCTTACGGCATTCACCTGACGACCGCAGCAAATCTGAGCAGAAAAGTCAACAAAGTATATAGGGCGGGCTTTGATTTTCCGGCGCCGGATTCGGATTCCAAATCGGCTTCGGCAAAATCGGAGCAGGCAGCAAAAACATCTTGCGGATGCAGAACTTCCGGGACAGATGCCAGCGTCAAGCTTGACAAAAAGGTCATCGGGAGAGTAGATATTGCAAAAAACGCAAGATATCAGACCATCATCGTGAGGAGGGACGCTCTTGTCACAGGCCTTGCGAATGATGAGGCGAGTAACCGTGGAATTGCGATTGTAAGAGAATGAAGTAGGTGAAGACATGTATTTAGGTAAAGTAATCGGTACAGTAGTTTCTACTGTGAAATGCCCCAGTCTGACTGGTTGCAAGTTTTTGATTGTCGAGAAGATTAATCAGGATTTGACAGCAAAAAAACAGACGGAAGTTGCCGTTGATACTGTTGGAGCCGGCGATGGCGAAACCGTAATTGTCGTGGGCGGCAGTTCGGCCCGTATGTCAGGTGATGGTGAGAAGAAAACCAATCTTCCCGTTGATGCCGCAATTGTCGGTATCGTGGATACAGTAGAAGTGTCCCAGTGTTAAAGGTGTGAATGTATGGCTAATATTTATACAAGAACAGGTGACAAAGGTACAACGGGTTTATACGGAGGTTCCAGAGTGGATAAAGACAGCCTGAATGTCGATGTGTACGGAACTTTGGATGAGGCCATCTCTTCTTTGGGGGTGGCATATGCTCAGACCCAGTCACCGGATATCAGAAAATACATTAATCATATTCAAAAAAGGATGTTTCAGGCAGGGGCAGAGTTCGCATCAGACGAGAGGGGCATGGAAATGCTCAAAGATAAAATCAATGAGGCAGATATCAAATATCTGGAAAAAATCATTGACGAATCGACGGAAGTCAACGGACTGATGCGTGAGTTTGTCGTGCCGGGTGTAAATCCTTCTTCTGCGGCTCTCCACGTTGCCAGAACGGTTGTGCGGAGAGCAGAAAGAAAAATTACGACCCTTGCCAGAGAGATTCCTGTGCGTGATGAGTTGAGGCAATTCATCAATCGTCTTTCTGATGCGTGTTATGCCCTGGCCCGTCTGGAGGAGGCCAGAGCGCAGCAGGAAGAAGTGGAGGAACTTAGAGAGACAGTGCGGAAAGTGGTGACGGAAGTCATGGGACGTGCTGTGGATAAAGGAGAATGCAAAATGGACATGTCTTTGGAATCCTTAAAAAAGATGGCAGAATATGTGGAAGAAAAGGCCAATGAAATCGGCGTGCCGATGGTTTTTTCCGCAGTGGATGAAGGTGGAAACCTTCTCTATTTCCAGAGGATGGAAGGCGCTCTCTTAATCAGTGTAAAAGTCTCTCAGGATAAGGCATATACCGCCTGTGCCCTGAAGTCTCCGACGGCAGCTCTTGCGGATGTCACAAAGCCTGGTGACAGTCTGTGGAGCCTCCACGCTTCCGGAGACGGCAGGATTGTCTGCTTCGGCGGAGGATATCCGATAGAGGTGGATGGCAAAGTCATCGGAGCCATCGGCGTCAGCGGAGGCACTGCCGAGGAAGATATGGCGGTTGCAACATATGCATTAGAAAAAATGCAAGGAGGAAAAGCATAATGAATATTGATGTTCAATTAATTGAAAAGGTTGTGAAAAAGGTTTTAAACGATGTGGAATCCGCTTGCCCATCCGAACCGGAGTACTCATATGGTATCTTTGAGACGATGGATGATGCGATCGAGGCATCTTTTAAGGCGCAGAAAGAATATATGAATTACTCCATGTCCGACAGGCAGAGATTCGTGGAAGGAATCCGCGAGGTAGTTTGTACAAAAGAAAATCTGGAGTACATGAGCCAGCTGGCAGTGGAAGAAAGCGGCATGGGCGCTTATGAGTACAAGCTGATCAAAAACAGATTGGCTGCGGAAAAATCTCCGGGAATCGAAGATTTGACGACGGAGGCGCTGTCCGGAGATGACGGACTGACGCTGGTTGAGTACTGTCCGTTTGGCGTGATCGGTGCCATTGCTCCTACCACCAATCCGACCGAGACCGTAATCTGTAACTCTATCGGAATGTTGGCAGGTGGAAATACTGTAGTGTTCAGCCCGCATCCACGCTCCAAAGGAGTTTCCATCTGGCTGATTAAAAAATTGAACGAGAAACTGGAAGAGCTGGGTGCTCCTAGAAATCTGATTGTGACTGTTCAGGAACCTTCCATCGAGAATACCAATATTATGATGTCTCATCCAAAGGTGCGGATGCTCGTTGCCACAGGCGGACCGGGCATCGTAAAAGCAGTGATGTCCACAGGCAAAAAGGCAATCGGAGCCGGAGCCGGCAATCCTCCTGTTGTTGTTGACGAGACGGCTGATATCGAAAAGGCAGCGGTTGACATCGTAAATGGATGCTCCTTTGATAACAACCTGCCGTGTATCGCAGAAAAAGAAGTGATCGCTGTTGATCAGATTGCAGATTACTTAATCTTCAACATGAAGAACAACGGCGCATACGAAGTAAAAGACCCTGAAATCGTAGAAAAAATGGTGGAACTGGTAACCAAGGACAGAAAGAAACCGAACGTGAACTTCGTTGGCAAGAGCGCACAGTACATTCTTGACAAAGTGGGAATTACCGTAGGCCCGGAAGTCAAATGTATCATCATGGAGACGCCGAAGGACCATCCGTTTGTCCAGATTGAGCTGATGATGCCTATCCTCCCTATCGTTCGTGTTGCAAACGTAGACGAAGCCATTGCATTTGCCGTAGAGGTAGAACATGGCAACAGACATACAGCGATGATGCATTCAAGAAACGTTGATAAACTGACCAAGATGGCCAAGGAAATCGAGACGACTATTTTCGTGAAGAACGGCCCGTCCTATGCAGGCATCGGCGTTGGTGGAATGGGATATACCACATTTACCATCGCAGGACCTACAGGAGAAGGTTTGACATCAGCGAAATCATTCTGCCGTAAGAGAAGATGCGTATTAAAGGATGGACTCCACATCAGAATGAAATAATTAAGAGGTGAGTAAAATGGAAAAAAACCTTATTGATATTATCGCTCAGTCCGGTATTGTAGGTGCCGGTGGTGCAGGTTTTCCTACTCATGTAAAAGTGAATGCAAAAGCTGAATATGTGATCTTAAACGGTGCGGAATGTGAGCCGTTATTAAGAGTTGACCAGCAGTTGATGGCTGTAGAAGCAAAAAAGATTCTGGAAGGATTGAAGTTGGTCAAGGAAAATGTTGGCGCTGACAAGGTCGTCATTGCTTTGAAAGACCACTATACCGCAGCAATTAACAGCTTAAAACAGCTAATTGGAGAATATGAAGGTTTCAGCCTCCATCTTCTCGAAAACTTTTACCCGGCGGGTGACGAGCAGATTACGGTGTATGAAGTGACGGGAAGGATTGTTCCGGAGGGAGGCATCCCCCTGAATGTGGGCGTGGTCGTTGCCAACGTTGAGACGGTTCTTAACATTTACAATGCTTACTATGAAGACCGTCCGGTGACGGATTCCTATGTCACCTTCGCCGGCGAAGTGAAAAATCACATCACCTTAAAGCTCCCATTGGGAATGACGGTAAAAGAAGCCCTTGACATGGCAGGCGGTGTGACCGTGAACGGCCCTTATGTCGTCATCAACGGCGGCCCTATGATGGGAAAACATGTCCCTCTGGACTCCAAGATTACCAAGACGACAAAAGGATTGATCGTACTTCCGGAAAGCCATCCGTTAATTCAGGATGTGAAGATGGACATTTCCAGAATGCTTCATATTGCGAAAGCTGCCTGCTGTCATTGCAGCCTTTGTACGGAAGTATGTCCCCGTCATCTGATTGGGCATAGAATTGCTCCGCATAAAACTATCAGATTTGCTAGTTATGGCAGCTTGTGCGATGGTTCTGACACCCCTATGATTGCATTCCTGTGTTCTGAATGCAGACTTTGTCAGTATGCCTGCGTGATGAACCTCCAGCCGTGGAAGGTCAATCATGAATTAAAAGGAATCATGGCAAAACAGGGCGTCAGAAATGCATTGAACAATAAGCCTGAATCGGCACATCCAATGAGAGAGTACCAGAAATATCCGATTAAGAAATTGATTGCGAATCTGGGACTTTCCAAATACAACGTTGCCGCGCCACTGACAGAATTGCCGGGAGAGGTGGATCATGTGTCTATTCCATGTGGACAGCACATCGGCGCACCGGCCGTTCCGTGTGTAAATGTCGGTGATACGGTAGCAAAGGGCGATGTGATCGCCAAACCTGCAGAAGGTAAGTTAGGTGCTTGTATTCATGCTAGTATCAGCGGTACGGTGAAAGCGATCGCTGACGGTTGTATCTCAATCGGAAAATAAAGGATGGTGTTTACGCAGTGAGAAAAGCAGTTGGATTTGTGGAAATTAAAAGCATTCCTGTCGGAATCCAGACAGCAGATGAGATGGTAAAAGCAGGAAATGTAGAAATATTACTGGCTACACCAATTTGCCCTGGTAAATATGTAATTATTATTGCGGGACAGGTGGGACCTGTGAAGGCGGCCATGAGCAAAGCAGAGCTTGTGAGCGGCATTTACTTGATTGACACCCATGTTCTTGACAATATCCGTGAGGAAGTGCTTCCGGCCATCTCCGGGTTCGGAAGCACAGAAAAAATCCAGGCAGTTGGAGCAATTGAAACAATTTCTGCCTTGACGGCAATCATTGCAGCCGATGTTGCGGTGAAGGCGTCCAAAGTCAGCATTGTTGATTTGAGAATCGCCAGAGGTTTGGGTGGAAAGGGCTATCTGGTTATTACCGGTGAGGTATCTTCCGTGAAGTCTGCAATTAATGCATGTCTTGCGAAGCTGGGAGTCAGTGGGGAAGTGACATCGACCTCCATTATTCCTCGCCCGCATCCATCAATTGTTGAAAATCTTATAAAATAATCCGAAGAGTTTGTATTGACGGGGGTATGAAGAACTGCACCTGCCAGGCTTGTGCCAGTATGCCTGTATCTTCTGTGAATATGAGAGAAATGAAAAGGAATCGGATCAAAGAGGAAGCTGTCGTATATAGGCAAGCTGCGGCATTGAGAAGTCGTGTGTCCGTACCCCCTGCCATCGCAGGTAAAATGTAATGCGTAATGGTGAGGGACGGGGCAGGATATTGATGGGCAGAGGGCGGTTGCGGCAGCTTCTTTTATGGATTGACACCGTGGCGCTGTTTTTTTACAATGGTGAATAGGCAGCCATGTTTCACAGAATCAGAACTAGAAAAGGAGAGTATTATGTCAGCAACTTATATACCAATCAGCGAGGAAAATAAGAAGCTTATTTTGAATTTTATCGGGATGTGCCGTCTGAGCGGACTGGAAAATGGAGGAGAGCCGTCTTTTACTTTTAGAGATAACAGAGAGGGCGTTGGCGTCGTGATGTTTGACTTGTTTTACAGAAGTACGGGCATTGAGGAACCGTGCTGGAATATGACGGTGAAAGTGGATGCTTCCACCCGCTTTCACGATGAGGAACCGGACAAACCGGGTGAGACGTATTGTTACTTGGACGCCTATAAGATAGCGAAGGATTCTTTGGAGTTAGAACATAAGACTTCCAAGTTTAATATATTCGCATTTTAAGTCCTTGTTTTGGAAAGGCGTCTTGTTCTACATATCGGATAGATAACAGGTGAAGGTTTAGACTATGTCCATTCCTTCACCTGTTTTGTATATTACTATTGCTTTGCTTTCCTCTTCTTCATCAGTACAATCATGTCGTCGAGTGCCTCCTCGATGGTGTGGTAGGAGAACCATTTTCGGAAGAGGAGGGCGTCGATTTCTACAGAGAGAAACTTTGCCTGGGTTCGCAGCGTATTGTCTTCGATGTGATCAAAGTCCGCTGTCTCCATGGAGCCGCTGACGCGGCAGAAGTTGGCGCAGGCGGCAAAACCGAGACTTTCCCGGAGAATGTCGAGAGCCAGAGATTCTTTATAGCCGGTGGCCAGCTTGTATTCCAGTTTGGCATCTTTTTCCCAGTATTCAAAGAAGAATGCAATATAATCGGTATAGAGCAGATTCATCAGTGAAATCAGGTAGGAGAGACAGATTTCCCGCTCCCCCTCCACCTCGAAAGGGCGGAAGGCAGCGGAGCAGAACTGGCTGATAATGTTGGCAAGAATGAATCCCAAATCGTAGGAGAATGGCGCTCCGAAGGTGTATTCCATGTCGATGACCTTCAGATGGGTGTCATCGGCGAACAGATTGGAAGTGTGAAAATCCCCGTGAATGAGCGTCTCCGACTTGCTCATGAACAGATGGCGCAGCTTGTATCTTTGAAATGTGATTTCAGGGTCTTCAAAAAGGCTGCGGCAATATTGTTCATATTCGGGGCCGCAGGATGGGTCAAACGCATCGGAACCGAATATGCCAAGGAAGATACCGTCCTCCATGACGTGACGAATCTCCGCATTCATAAAATGAGAGAGGAGGCTGCGAAATTCTTCGGAGCTTAAATAAAACTCAGAAGTGTAAAAGTGGGTGGCAGCCAGATATTGAGCGCCCTGTCTGGCAAGTTCGGGAAGCCGGTGATTTTGATTCATCTGATAACGAACCAGCTTCAGGTTGGAAACATCTTCCATGATAAAAATATTGTTCTCAAAATCTCCGTGATATAATTTAGGAACGTATTGCGGTACGATTTTGGCGCGAAGCTGCATAATCTCATACTCGTAGCGATTTCGCTTTGGGGTAATCGGCCTTCCCCGCCTTCTCAGCCGGTCGGTGGACTGTTTGACGATGTAGGAGGAGTGAGCGTCCGCCACGCGGTAGACAAAATTGCAGTAGCCGTCTCCCTCCACATCTTCGCCCAAATCGCCGTCGCCGATGCTGTTAATCTGCACCGGTTCCTCCAAAGTGATGGAAGGAACGTTTTCTTTGATGTAGGAAACCATATTTTCTTTGGTTAAAATAAACATAATGGCAGCCCCCTCCTAAAGGTTTTTGATGTTGTCGCAATAAATGTGTTCCACGGTGCGCATATCGCTTAGGAACTCGTCGATGGACGTGTAGCTCTCCCATTTGACGAGCATCTGTCGGTTGAGGATGATGGAGTAACATTTGGCATTATGGCGCTGAACATAATCCTCGATATCGTCATAGTCCGGATAAGGAATCGGGCTGACGATGCGGCCGAGCATGGCGCTGGCAGCAAAGCCTATGAACTCCCGGAGGGTGGTCAGGCAGAAATCTTCCTGAAGTCCCGGGACATTCTGATAGACGTCCTTGGCATCCTCCCGCCAGTATTGACAAAAATAATGGCAGAACTTATGGTAAGTCTCCCGAATCATGAACAGACAGTAGTCTTTGAAATTCTTGCGAAGTTGTTCCGAGGCAAAAGGCCGGAACATGGCGGCCGCATACTGGGAGATGAAGTTGGCGAGAAAATATCCCATATCATAAGAAAAAGGACCGCAGAACGTGTACTCCATGTCAATAATCTTGGCTTCCGTCTGGCTGACAAAAATGTTGGAAGTGTGCAAATCCCCGTGAATGAGACATTCTCCTTTCGTCATAAATAAATGGCGGAGCTTTTGCCGGGCAAGGCGAACGTCCGGGTCGGCGCAGATGCGCCTGGAAAAAGTCATAAAATCCGGGTCGAGGGGGCGTCCCACGGTATCCTCCGGCGTCACGCTGGTGAGGAACATGCCCACATCCATGATTTCCCTCATGGTGGGATTCATAAAGTGAACGGACAAATCCCGGAACTCTTTTCCATCAAGATAGTATTCAGAAGTATAAAAATTGTTGGCGGCCATATATCGTCCGACCTGGTCGGCCAGAAGAGGAAAGGTGACGCCTTTTAAAAGCTGGAACCGACTGATGCGAAGGTGAGAGACGTCCTCCGTGATAAAGATGCGGTTCTCGTCATCGCAGTCATATAAATCGGGAATCAAATCCGGGACGATGGCCTTGCGGATTTGCATGGATTCATACTCCAGCTTAAATCGATTCATATCCAGGGTCAAATCAATGTCACGGCGGGGAGTGGCGGAAGACTGCTTTACGATGAGATGGTATCTGCCGTCAGAGACGCGATATACCATGTTGATGAATCCATCGCCATCTTCCTCGACGGAGCCTTCTCCGATGGCGGAGACGGTCACCGGGCCGCCGTCTGTATTAAAGAAATCAAGCCTTGATTTTACATAGTCTGTCACATTTTCTTTCGTTAAGGTCATCAAGAGCGTCACCTCCAGGTAACTTTGCAAAGTGATTTTTGTTTCTAACGTGTCTGTTTGGACACGGTTGTCTAATCAAAATAATCGTCCGCATAGCGCCGGGCGTTGTCTTCTTTGTATTGCTCGATCATCTGATGCAGGCTGGCAAAAAGTTCCTCCACCCCTTCTCCTGTGTAGGAGCTGACAGGAAAAATTTTGGTGCAGCCAGCCAGTTCCAGGTAGGAGCGGCCCTGCTTTTGGTTGGAATCCTCCCGGTCGATTTTGGTGAGGATGCCGACAACCGGCTTTTGAAATTTGCTGGTCAGTCCGCCGGAAAACCAGCAGTCCTCGCTGGTGGAATCCTGCACCAGCCCGATGATATCGGCATCGTGGGAGGTGATGGTGAGAGAACCCCAGTAGCCCCGCTGCTGCATGTACTCTCCCGGTGTGTCGATGAAGTCCCCCACATATTCCACCGTCTGTGTTTTGTCGTATTTGATTTCTTTGTCAATCAACCGCTGGATGAGTGTGGTTTTTCCGGCGGCGGAAGGTCCGATTAGCATGATTTTCATAACATAGTCTCCAAAAGTAGTCGTATCTTTTGCGGTGTTCCAACAGTTGACCAAAACCTGGGAGAGAGTGTGCCGGTGACACTGTTCCTCCCCGGAAGGACAATCATGTCTTGGTAATGGTCACGGTGTCAAAGCCCAGCTTATTGTAAAATGTGGTGATGACGCTGTTTAAGGCGGCTTCCACGTTGGAGGTGGAGCCGACGATGATGACGGAGCCGGAGAAACGATCTACAAACCCCAGCTTGATGGAGGCAGCTTTGGTGCAGATGTCTGCGGCGATGATGGTGGCCTCGGATGGGGTGATGGTCAGAATGCCGATGGCGTCATGATAATCATCCGGCAGTCCCAGCTTTTTGTATACAGAAGCTTTTGGGCGGGTGACCATGTGAGCCAGGGTAATCTGCTTGCCGGGAACGTATTCCTGAATCATGCGGGATTTGTCTTCGGCGTTCACTCCGTTATTTATCATATCTCTTGCCATGATGTCTCCTTTCCAAATAAAATAGAAAAGCGGTGTTTCCGCCCTGCTTTATGTTCAAAAAATCTATTATGTATATTATATAAATAAGAAAAAAGAAAGTAAATGTAAATTAGTCATAAACGACAAGTATTCTTTTGCGCTTCCTCATGGGCGCAGAGGAATTTTATGGGGGAGAAGTATCATATTTTTATAAAAAAGAAAATATAATGTAAGATGAAAAAATTAGGGAAGATAATCATGATGTTAAGCCTCGCCTTTTTGCTTCCGGGAATCTGCACCATGCTCATAACCGGAAAGACGGGAGGAAACCAAAGAAAAATGGGGATTACCGTGACGTTAAAAGGAGGAGAAAAAATTGACGGAGAACAGTTTGTTGTAGGAATGGCCGCCTCGGAATTATCCTATGTCAAGGAGGAGGAAGCGTTAAAGGCATGGATGATTGTCTGTAGGACAAATTTTTTGAAGGCGGTGGGCGACGGTAAAGCGGTCAAAGAAAAAGAACTTGCCCTGGATTACATTTCCGAGGAGGCGTTGGAAAAAAATAACGGAAGAAAGGCGTGGGTGGAAGTACATAACAAGCTGGAAAAAGCGTCGGAGGAGACCTTTGGGGAGGTGCTGTATTACGGAAAGGAAAAAATAGACGCCCTCTACCATCCGGTCAGCACGGGAAGAACCGTGTCTGCGGGAGAGATATACGAGGTGGAAGTGCCGTATCTTGTCAGTGTGGACAGCAGCCAGGATGTGGAATCAGAAGAATACATGAGTATGAAAATCATGACTTATGAAGAATGCGCGAAAAAATTAAAAAAAGGGGGGTATCAGGAGACGGCAGACAACTGCAAACAGAACTTAAAGGTGGAAGCACAGACGGCGGGAGGATTTGTGCAAAAAGTATCCACCGGGAATCATAGCTGGACGGGGGAAGAATGGAAGAAGTTGTTTTCTTTAAACTCGTCTAATTTCTATCTGGAAGACTACGGAGGAAGGCTGCGGATTGTGACGATAGGGAAAGGACACGGCATGGGGATGAGTCTGTATGGAGCCAACGGGCTGGCGGAGAAGGGACTGGCGGGGGAGACGATTTTGTCCTACTATTATCCGGGGACAGAGCTAAAAAATGAATTTCCATAGAATACCAGAGAAATGTATATTTTTTTCTATTCTGGCAAAGATATAGCCAGAGGTGATGATATGAAAAAACCAAATATTCTTTTAGAAAAGAAATATCTGTCAAGTTTGGTAATTGCAGCTTTTTTAATTTTATCTGTTCTGACTGCCTACAACATCAGGACAAACCCTGAAAATCCCGAGGAATCCAACACGGAAGTGGAGGAGACCATCGGGGACAGGGAAGGCGTGATTCGCACCGGGGAAGAAGAGCCGGAAATTAAGGCGGAGGGAGCGCAGGAGCAGGCGGACAGGCAGGAGGAGATCCCGGAAAAAAGTCAGGATGAAGCGCTTACATCAGACAGGGAGAGCGCGGGAGGAAGAACGTCGCAGCAGGCGGCGAAGCAGGACCATCTTCACTATGATGGGAAAAGAAAGTTATCCTGGCCGGTGCTTGGAAATATCATTCTCCCATACAGCATGGATACGACGATATATTACGCTACTTTAGATCAGTATGCATGTAATGACGGCGTGTTGATTGGGGCGAAAAAAGGGGAGAAAATCACGGCGGCGTCCGACGGGCGGGTGGTCAACATTTATGATTCTGATAAATACGGAAAAACCGTGACCATTCTTCTTGGAGATTACTATGAGATGTATTATTCTCAGTTGGAAAATGTAAAATTTGAGGTGGGAGAGGAAGTCAGAGAGGGAGATGTCATAGGGACGGTGGCGGACCCGACCAGAGCCTTCACCCTGGAAGGTCCCCATCTTTTTTTAAAGATGACCTGGAAAGGAGAGCCTGTAAATCCGACAGATTATCTGGAAGCGTAGATTCACAAAGAAGAGAAAAAAGCATATAATACTAAGAAAGGTGAAAACCTGAAAGATACAGCCGGGTTCATGATACCTTTGCACACAGTCTTTGTTGATTCGGTGACAGTTAATTTACCTACCACATCCGGCTGATAAGATAGGGGAAGCCTGCGGGCTTCCCCAAAAGGAGTACAAATGTGTTATACTTACATAGTGGAATGTCGTGACAAAACCTTTTATACAGGATGGACGACAGACCTGAAAAAAAGAGTGAAAGCGCACAACGATAAAAAAGGTGCCAAATATACGAAGAGCCGGACTCCTGTTCGTCTTGTATACTATGAAGAGTACGAGACGAAGCAGGAGGCCATGAAGAGGGAGTATGCCCTGAAACAATTAAGCCGGAAAGAAAAAGAGGCTTTGATTGGATTTACAGAAGATAAAGATACATGAAGATAAAGTGGCAGAAGCTTCCTCCCATTACGAACAGGTGGAAAATCTCATGGCTGCCAAAATTTTTCGGGAGCTTTTGAAAGACAGGAAGCTTCAGTCCGTATAAAATGCCGCCGACGGTGTATACGATGCCGCCGGATAAGAGCCATCCGAAAGCGCCTGCGGGGAGGGAAGCGAGCAGCGGTTTAAAAACGAGAACGCAAATCCAGCCCATGGCGATATACATGAGAGAGCTGACCCAATGAGGACAATTGATAATAAATATTTTTAAGCCGATGCCTCCGATGGCGATGCCCCACACTAAAAAGAGCAGCGGGATACCGGAGCTTCTCGGGAGGGCAAGCAGGCATACCGGCGTGTAGGAGCCGGCAATCAGAACAAAGATCATGGCGTGGTCGATGCGGCGGAACAAAAGGTTGACCCTGGTGGAAATATCAAGAGAATGATACAGGCTGCTGGCGCCGTAAAGAAGAATCATGCTGCCGATGAAAACCGCCATAGAAAAAACGGCGGCTTCCTGATGGCTCTTAACTGCCTTAAAAAGCAGGGGAAAGGCGCAGATGATGGCGCCTCCCATGGCGATGAGATGAGTGATGGCGCTTCCCGGGTCCTTTAAACGTGTAGTCATAAAAAATACCTCCTTCAATCGTTCTTTCCATCCCGTCAGAGAAGATGGAAAGGAATCATCAATACATGCTGGTCTGTAAAAACATAGAACTGTTTATTAATATTATATGATGTAGTTATGAAAACTATGTGTAGAATGGTTAAATACTAGCATAGAAAAAGAAAGAATGCAACCCCCAAAGGAGAGGAAAAATACATGAGGAAAGAAAAAACAAAGGCGAGAATTGGTCTGGCGCAGATGGACATCCTCTGGGAAGACGTGAAACATAACCAAAAGAAGGCGGAGGATTTTTTCAGGGAGGCGAAGGAAAAAGACGTGGATTTGCTGATTTTTCCGGAGATGAGCCTGACGGGGTTTTCCATGAATATAAAAAAGACGACAGCCAACTGGAGAGAGCAGACAGACTTTTTTCTGGAAATGAGCAGGAAATATGAGAGCAGTGTCATTTTTGGCTATCCGGCACCGGGAAAGATGGGAGAGGGAAAACCCTGCCACAATCATCTTGCCCTGGCGCAAAGGGGAGTCGTAATAATGGATTATATCAAAATACATCCGTTTTCCTACGGTCAGGAGGGCGATTTCTTTCAGGGGGGAGAGCAGGTGGTCTGCACTGCCTGGGAGGACACGGTGCTGGGAGGCTTTGTCTGTTATGATTTGAGATTCCCGGAGATTTTTCAGATGAGTTCAGCAAGAAGCGAACTTATTGCCGTGATAGCCAACTGGCCGGAGAGCCGGGTTGACCAGTGGGACTGCCTTCTGCGGGCTAGGGCAATTGAAAACCAGTGTTATGTGGCCGGCGTCAATCGGGTGGGCGAGGGAGGCGGACTGTTTTATGATGGACATTCGGCCTTGTATGCTCCTGACGGAAGGCAGATCACGAAAAAAAGCCGGAGAGAAGAACTGCTGATTGGAGACTGTGACTGGGAGGAAGTTCGCAGTCTGAGGGAGACATTTCCGGTAAAAAAAGACAGAAAAGAACAATTATATACAAAGATGTTCCTTTCTGTTTGACTTTCTTATCTTACTGTGTTATGTTTTATCAGTAGAACCTGCATAAGAACGGATGAAGAGGGTCCGAAGAAATCGGACTCTTTTTTTTGTTGCAATTAGGAAAAGATGGTGTGGGCAATAGAAAAACGGTGCGCCCGGCGAGGGGGATTGAGGCTGCCGCTGACAGAATGGCCCGTGAAGAATCACAAGCCCGGCAAATTTTTGTATAAAAGACTTTCTCAAAAATAGGCTTTCCGATATAATATAGAATAGAATGATATAAAAGAAAGCGTACCGCAGTGAAGAAGAATGGATTCCTGAGCATGGAGAAGAGCGGAAGGAAACGATTCGTTTTCCGGTGATAACGTTCTTGTGCCCAAACAAAAGCGATTGATTAGAAAGAAGGAAATATATGGAATCAATGCAATTTAAGGAACTCGATATCAGGCCCGAGATTTTGAAGGCGATTGCCAACATGGGATTTGAGGAGATGACGCCGATTCAGGCGAGGGCCATTCCTGTGGAGCTGGAAGGAGTTGACGTAGTTGGGCAGGCACAGACCGGAACAGGAAAGACAGCCGCCTTTGCCATCCCGATTTTACAAAAAATAGACCCGAAATTAAAAAAACCGCAGGCGATGGTGATTTGTCCGACTAGAGAGCTGGCCATTCAGGTGGCAGATGAAGTTCGTAAGCTTGCCAAGTATATGCCGTCTGTGAAGGTACTTCCAATTTACGGCGGACAGGAGATCTCCAAGCAGATTCGTTCTTTGAAGGCGGGAACGCAGATTATCATCGGCACGCCGGGAAGAGTCATGGATCACATGAGAAGAAAGACGGTAAAGTTTGACGACATTGCCACCGTTGTTTTAGACGAGGCAGACGAGATGCTCGACATGGGCTTCCGCGAGGACATTGAGACGATCTTAAGCCAAATCCGGGAAGACAGACAGACCTTGCTGTTCTCCGCCACCATGCCGGCGCCGATCATGGATCTGACCCGGGAATACCAGCGTGATCCGCAGACCATCCGAGTGGTGAGAAAAGAGCTGACGGTGCCGAATATTACCCAGTACTACTATGAGGTGCGCCCGAAAAACAAAGGGGAGGTGCTCTCCCGTCTTCTGGACATTTATGATCCGAAGCTGTCCGTAGTATTTTGCAACACGAAAAAAGGAGTGGATGAGCTGGTGCAGGAGCTTCAGGGAAGAGGCTACTTTGCGGAAGGTCTCCACGGGGATATGAAGCAGACGATGCGTGACAGAGTGATGAAAAGTTTCCGAAACGGAAAGACGGATATCCTGGTGGCGACGGACGTGGCGGCCAGAGGAATTGACGTGGACGACGTGGACGCAGTCTTTAATTATGATTTGCCTCAGGATGAGGAATACTATGTTCACCGTATCGGAAGAACGGGCCGGGCAGGAAAAACGGGTATGGCCTTCAGCTTTGTGGTGGGCAGAGAGGTCTACAAGCTGAGAGACATCCGCAGATATTGCAAGGCGAAGATTAAGGCTCAGCCAATTCCTTCTCTGAATGACGTGCGGGAGACGAGGGTGGAAAAGATTTTTGACCGTCTGGATTCCTACATCGAAGACCAGGATTTAGACCGCTATGTAAAGATGATAGAGGAGCTGGTAAACGAGAAGGACTACACAGCCATGGACGTGGCGGCTGCCTTTTTGGCGGAGACTCTGGGCAGTGCGGAAGGAAGAGATGCACAGAGGGGCAATGATTTTGGAGACACCGGAGCCGAGGCAGGCATGGTGCGCCTGTTTATGAACATTGGAAAGCGGCAGGGAATCCGTCCGGGAGATGTCCTGGGAGCCATTGCGGGAGAGTCCGGCATTTCCGGCAACATGGTGGGAACCATAGATTTGTACGATAAATATACGTTTGTGGAAGTTCCAAGAGAGGTGGCTTCTGATGTGCTGGATGCGATGAAGAACGTAAAAATTAAAGGAAAGGCCATTAACGTAGAACCGGCGAACAAAAAATAGAGGGGTGAAACGATGGGAATGCTTCAAAACCTGTCAGTGTCAGAAAAAGTACATTTGCATATACAAAGAACCAGGCCGATTTTGAATTTGCAGGCGCTGTTTAGCGACGGAGGACCTGATTTCCTGGAGCCGATGGAGGCCAACGCAGGAGATGAGGTTAAAATCAGGTTTCGCACGGCGAGGGACAATGCAGAGCATGTTTATTTTTGCTCCGGGGAAGATAAACTTGAGATGGGCGTGGTTCGGAGCAATACCCTTTTCGATTTTTATGAGATTAAAATTCGCCTGGGAGCAGAGCCTCTCTCCTATTATTTTGAGATAGATGCGGGGGGAAATCGCTGTTTCTATAATAGAAAAGGAGTCATTAAAGAGAGGGAAAGCTTTTTTAACTTTTTGGTGACTCCCGGCTTTTCCACTCCCGACTGGGCGAAGGGAGCCGTGTTTTATCAGATTTATGTGGATCGGTTTGCCAATGGCGACCCGAGCAACGACGTGTTGGACAGAGAGTATATTTATATCAATGAGCCTGTCACGAAGGTGAAGGACTGGGGGAAATACCCGGCAAAGATGGGCGTGAGAGAATTTTACGGCGGGGATTTGCAGGGCGTTTTGGATCATCTGGATTACCTGGAAGACCTGGGCGTGGATGTGCTTTATCTAAATCCAATCTTTGTTTCTCCGTCTAACCATAAATATGATATTCAGGACTATGACTATGTTGACCCGCATTTTGGAAAAATTGTGGTCGATGAAGGAGAGGTGCTGCCCGAGGGAGCGGAAAATAATCTGCAGGCGACGAAGTACATTTCCAGAGTGACCGACAAAAGAAACCTGGAGGCCAGCAATGAGTTTTTCGTTCATTTTGTGGAGGAAGTACACAAAAGGGGGATGAAAGTCGTGCTGGACGGAGTGTTCAATCACTGCGGTTCCTTCAATAAATGGATGGACGCAGAGCGGCTGTATGAAAAGCAGTATGGCTATGAAAAGGGAGCCTTCGTGGACAGAAACAGTCCGTATCACCAGTATTTTAAGTTCTATAACCCGGAAGCATGGCCATACAATGAAGAATATGACGGATGGTGGGGGCATCGGACGCTGCCAAAGCTAAATTACGAGGAATCCCGCCAGTTATATGAATATATTTTGGAGGTGGGGCGCAAGTGGGTGTCCCCGCCCTACAATGTAGACGGATGGCGGCTGGACGTGGCTGCGGATTTGGGATACAGTGAGGAGATGAACCATCGCTTCTGGAAGGACTTCCGAAAGGCGGTGAAAAAAGCCAATCCCAACGCCATCATTCTGGCGGAGCATTACGGGGATCCGGCGGCATGGCTGCAGGGGGACCAGTGGGACACGGTGATGAATTACAATGCCTTCATGGAGCCTGTGACATGGTTTTTCACCGGTATGGAAAAGCACAGCGACGAGAGCCGGACAGATTTACTCGGCAATACGAAGGCCTTTGTGGACGGTATGGTGTACCATATGTCCCGCTTTCAGTATCCGTCCCTGCTGGTAGCCATGAATGAGCTGTCAAACCATGACCACTCTCGCTTTCTCACGAGAACCAATCAGGTGGTGGGAAGAACGGAGACAAAGGGAGCGGAGGCAGCAGATCAAAACGTGAACAAAGGCGTGATGCGGGCGGCGGTCATGCTTCAGATGACCTGGCCGGGGGCGCCTACGGTCTACTACGGCGATGAGGCCGGAGTGACCGGATGGACAGATCCGGACAATAGAAGAACCTACCCGTGGGGCAAAGAAGATAAAGAATTGATTGCCTATCATAAAGACATGATTCGCATCCACAAAAATCATGAGGCTCTGACCGTCGGTTCCCTCAAATATTTGCAGGGTGCTTACAAAGTCATCTGTTACGGAAGGTTTACGGAGCATGAGAAGATGGTCGTTCTCATCAACTGTGGATTTGATGCAGCGAGGATGAAAATATCCGCCTGGGAAGTCGGGGTGACGGAGGAAGAAGATTTACAGCAAGTCATCGTGAGCCGGGAGGAAGGTTACAGCCTCGAATCAGAAGTCTACCCGGTTCAAAGCGGTGTTTTGGAAATTACGATTCCTAAGATTTCCGCCCTATTGCTTCGTGCTGTTCCTAAGAGAAAGGCGAAGCAGGAAGAGCTGCGCCGCTCCATGAGAAACCGTTTATACTAAAGAAATGTTTGTTCAGGCAGACGGGAACGTATGGCCCCTTTGAGGCGCGCCTGCATCTTTTTTCGTCTGTCTGTTTTTTCGTAATTTTTCCGTCATGCATCCGGTCATAGATAACGTCCGGCGCAAGATTGTCTGCCAGGGGGAATGTATGGTCTGAAAAATGTATGGTCTGAAAAAACACTTGATTTTTGGGATAGAATCCGATATAATCAAAAAGTCGAAGCCAGACTTTGATATGGGTGGATTCCCGAGTGGCCAAAGGGGACAGACTGTAAATCTGCTGCAATTTGCTTCGGTGGTTCGAATCCACCTCCGCCCATTTTTTATGACAGCGCTTTGACATTGCCCGGACGTCTGACGGACAGATACCGCCAGAGAGTGGGTATCCGTGGGCAGGTGGACATCCATGGGTGTCAGAAGGAATGAATAAAATCCTAAAGAAAAGATGATGAAAAGATAATATCGGTTCGGAGAGGGCGATGCCCGCCGGAGACAGAAACTGTAGGACAGAGCAGGAAAGAAAAATTCCGCTGTCGCTACAGTTTTTTTGTTGTGAGAAGATTGTGGGAAACAGACGGGTGAAAAGATTCGGTGATCCGTTATGATAAAATTTATCATTAGACAAAAAAGTATAGAAAAATTATAGATAGAAGTGTAAAATACTAGAAAAACAGAGATGAGGAGGTGTATCCGATGAAAAAACATAAGTTTTGGGCATGGGCGCTCATTTTTTGTTTGTTTATGACGATGTACACCGGGTATAAGCATAAGTAATAGGAGGAATAAAAAATGTTTAAATGTTTGGAATGTATTTCTAAGGTGAGTCCGAAGTGTGTGGGAAGTTTTGCAGCAGGCGTTCTTTTTGGAACGGCGGGAATCAAGGTGCTTTCCAGCCGGGATGCAAAGAAAGTATACACGAAGGCCACAGCAGCAGTGCTCAGGGCAAAGGAATGTGTGATGAACACAGCAGCCGAGATTCAGGAGAATGCGGAGGACATTTATGCGGAAGCCCAGCAGATCAATGAGGATCGGGTGTCGGCGGCTGCGCAGGAAGAAGAGGATGCTCCGGCGGCTGTGCAGGAAGAGGAAGATGCTCCGGCGACTGTGCAGGAATAATAAAAAAGAAACAAAGAGATAGAGAAGGGGATTGCTGCACCATACATGTTGACGGAGCCGGCAATCCTTTTTCTTTCTCGTGTGAGTGAAGAATTGAGGAGAATGCATATGAAGTTTGAGATAAAGCACGAAATCAGAGGAAGAATCCGCATTCAGGCAGGAGGAAGATTCACCCCGACTCAGGCGGATGCCCTGCAATACTACATGGCTTCTCAGAAGACGGTGCAGTCGGTGAAGGTGAGGGAGAGAACCGGGAGTGTGGTGATTTGTTACGCCGGAGCCAGGGAGAAGATCATTGAGAGATTGAAGGAGTTTTGCAGCGAGGAAATCAAGGTGCCGGAGGAGTACAGGCAGAGCAGCGGAAGAAGGCTGAATCAGGAGTACGGAGAAAAATTAATCCAGAGGACAATTTGCCATTACGGAGGCAGACTCCTTTTGCCCTGGGCAGTCCGGGCGGTGATAACCGCCGTAAAATCCATCAAATATTTAAGAAAAGGAATCCAGGCGCTGCGCAGGCGGAAGATGGAGGTCTCGGTGCTGGATGCCACGGCCATCGCCATCTCCATGATGCGGGGAAATACGAACACGGCGTCTTCTATCATGTTTCTTCTTGAGGTAGGAGAGATTTTAGAAGAATGGACTCACAAAAAATCCATTGATGATCTGGCAAATAGAATGTCTCTCCATATTGAGAAGGTGTGGATGCTCGCAGAAGACCAGGAAGTTCTGGTTTTAGCCAACACTATACAAAAGGGAGACCGCATCCGAGTACATATGGGGAACGTCATTCCCTTTGACGGGGTAGTTGTGGACGGCGAGGCCATGGTCAATCAGGCTTCTATGACCGGAGAGTCCCAGCCCGTAAGAAAGCATGACGGAAGCTATGCATACGCAGGAACGGTAGTGGAAGAAGGAGAACTGACCATCCTTGTCAAAGAAGTCAATGGATCGGGACGGTTTGATAAAATCGTGTCTATGATTGAGGAATCGGAGAAATTGAAATCTTCTCTGGAGAGTAAGGCGGAACACCTGGCGGACAGGTTGGTATCCTACACATTTCTTGGAACCGGACTGACTTACCTTCTCACGAGAAGCGTGACGAAAGCGCTCTCCGTTCTCATGGTGGATTTTTCCTGCGCCTTGAAACTTGCCATGCCGATTTCCGTACTCTCGGCTATCCGGGAGGCGAGTATGCACCAAATTACGGTGAAAGGTGGAAAATCCATGGAGGCCATGGCGGAGGCCGACACGATTGTTTTTGATAAAACGGGAACGCTGACCAAGGCACAGCCGACGGTAGTGGACGTGATCGCCTTTAACGGGGAATCTCCGAACGAGCTTTTGCGGATTGCCGCCTGCCTGGAAGAACATTTCCCTCATTCCATGGCGAAGGCGGTAGTGCAGGCCGCCGTGGAAAAAAATCTGGAACATGAGGAACTTCATTCTAAGGTGGAATATATCATTGCTCACGGAATTGTTTCCACCATTGAGGACAAGAGGGTGGTGATAGGAAGTTATCATTTTGTCTTTGAGGATGAGAACTGCGAGATTCCGGAGGGGAAGAAGTCATTGTTTGCGCAGCTGCCGGATGAATATTCCCATCTGTACATGGCCATTGACCACAGACTGGCGGCGGTCATCTGCATTGAGGATCCGCTGAGGGAGGAGGCCGCCTGGGTAGTAAGAGAACTGAAAAAAACGGGCATATCAAAAATTGTGATGATGACCGGAGACAGTGAGCGCACCGCCAAATCCATTGCAAAGCGAGTGGGCGTCGATGAATTTTATGCCGAGGTTTTGCCGGAGGAGAAAGCAGAGTTCATTGAGAGGGAGAGGCAGGCCGGTCGCAAGGTCATCATGATTGGGGACGGCATCAACGATTCTCCGGCGCTGTCCTCAGCGGATGTGGGCATTGCCATCAATGACGGTGCGGAGATTGCAAGAGAGATTGCGGACATCGTCATCGGGGCGGACGACTTAGGACAGCTTCTTGTCCTGAAAAATCTGAGTGACTTGCTGATGAGGAGAATCCATAGAAATTACCGGGCGATTATAGGATTCAACGCCAGCCTGATTGTCCTCGGTGTGGCGGGAATTTTACAGCCGACCATGTCTGCTCTCCTCCACAATACCTCCACCCTCTGCATTAGTTTAAATGGTATGCGAAATCTGAGTGGGAACGGTGGCATCGAAGAAAAATAAGCGGTTTTCCCGTTGATTCCCACTTTTTCTGCATTTTCTCTTCCTTTTTTTATGGAAATGTACTACAATCGTGACAGACAGTAAAATACATCGGATGAAAGGGCGCCGGCTCACCTGACAGACAGCGTTAGGGGTGACTGGGCGGACGGGGTGCCGTTCTGCGGCGTGGCGCCGGATGAACATGAAAAGAGGTTAAAAGAAAATGAGCAGACGGATGGAAAACCAGCAAAGGGTACGAAAACAGAAAAAAAATAAAAGTCTGCTGCTCGTGGCGGTCATAGTGGTGCTTTGCATCGGCTATCTGCTCACCTGCTTTATGTCAAAGGAGGGGCAGATTGTCCGGAACACTTCCATCAATGGCACGGATGTCAGCGGTATGACGAAGGAGCAGGCAAGACAGCAGGCAGAAAAAGATTTTGAGGCGAATTATAAAGATAAAGTGCTGACCGTCAGTGCGAACGGTGCGGAGTATCAGATAAAAATATACGACTGTCTCGCCATGGATGGGGAAGGCGCCGCTCAAAAGGCGGTGGACTATGCCCACGGCAGTTTTCTCACGAGGGGATGGCAGTTGCTTCGGGCGGAGCTTTTCGGATATAAAATCATATGGAATCCTCATATTTCCGAGGAGAATTTGCTGGAGGAAGCCATGGGGGCGTCCGGCTTGATGGATGTCAATACGACTGTGCAGACCACCTATGAGACGACGAAGGATTCTCTCATTTTCCACAAGGGGAAAACGGGAGTGTCCGTGGACAGGGAAGGACTGCGAGAGCAGATTCATGAGGCGGTATCAAAGGCGGACTACGACACTGTCATAGAAAGTCCCCTGATTACGGGAACCGTGGAAGACGTGGACATACAGGAAGTGTATAAGGCGGTACATACGAAGAAGGCGGAGGCCACGCTGGATCCGAAAAATGACTACAAAATCGTGAAGTCCGTCAGGGGTGTAAGCTTTGACAAAGACAGTGCGGCCGCAGCGTTGGCGGCGGGTGCGGAAGGGGAGGACGTGATCGTTCCTCTCAAAATCAAAAAGCCGAAAATCACGACAAAGAAGCTGAAAAAACATTTATTTAAAGATACGCTGGGAAGCTGCACTACCAACGTGGGTGGATCCTCTGCCCGGATATCCAACGTGGCTTTGGCAGCGAAGACCATCAACGGAACCATCTTGCTTCCGGGAGAATCTTTCTCTTACAACGGAACAGTCGGGGAGAGAACCACTGCAAGAGGATACCGGAGCGCACCAGCCTACTCCAATGGTCAGTCGGTGCAGGAGCTGGGCGGAGGCATCTGTCAGGTTTCTTCCACTTTATATAAGGCGACATTGTTATCCAATCTGGAAATTGTGGAGCATCACAACCACTCCTACGTTTCCGCCTATATCGGCATCGGCATGGATGCCACCGTCTCCTGGGGCGGACCGGATTACCGGTTCAAAAATAATACGGATTATCCGATTAAAATATCTGCCTCGTATTCCGATGGCCAGGTGACCTGTAAAATTCTCGGAGCGAAGCTGGATAAGAAGAAGGTGGAGATGACGGCAGATGTGCTGAAGGTCAACGAGAGGGGAACGGTCTATCAGGATGACCCGACGATGGAAAAGGGAACCAGCGTGGTAGTTTCCTCCGGACATGACGGCTATGTGGTGCAGACGTATCGAAACATTTATAATGGAAAAGGAAAAAAGATTTCTTCTGAGAAGGAGGCGTACTGTGTCTATCGAAAGCAGGACAAAGTAGTGCGGGTTGGCACGAAGGAGCCGGAAGTTGTGGAAGATACCGCAGATACTTCGGAGGAGACGACGTCAGAGGTGTCAGAAGAGTGAGGGAGACTGCATTTTCTTTTTCCCTTTGATGAGAATAACGGGTATTCGGAAACGGATACCCGTTTTATTTTGTTTTTCCAACAAAAATTTATCGCAAGCCCATGTTGAAAAATAAAACATATCCGCATACAATAAAAGAAGGATGATTACACTGGGTTGATTTACATTTCATGAAAGTGAAAAACGGGATACAATTTACATGGGAGGTTCGTAGGATGTTAACCAAAATGATTGAAACATTGAAAAAGAATCCCCGCACCATCGTCTTTACGGAGGGATGTGACAACAGGATTTTGGATGCCGCGCACAAGCTGACGGCGGAAGGAATTTTGGGCGTTGTTTTGCTCGGCGAAGAAGGGGAAGTGCGGGAGGCAGCCAAAGCTGGTAATTATAACATTGAAAAATGCTGCATTATCGACCCTGCCACTTATCCGGAGATGGATGCCATGGTTGCGGAGATGGTGAAGCTTCGCAAAGGCAAAATGACAGAGGAACAGTGCCGTGCCGCTCTGTCAAAGAGCAACTACTTTGGAACAATGCTCGTAAAGATGGGACAGGCGGACTGCCTGTTAGGGGGAGCTACCTACTCCACGGCAGACACCGTGCGCCCGGCACTCCAGTTGATTAAGACCAAACCGGGCAATAAGATCGTAAGCTCCTGCTTCATTCTGGTTCGAGGCGATGAAAAGATTGCCATGGGTGACTGTGCCATCAACATTGACCCGTCGGAAGATGACCTGGTGGAGATTGCCATCGAGTCCGCAAACACGGCGAAGATTTTCGGAATCGATCCTAAGGTGGCCATGCTGTCCTACTCCACCTTAGGTTCCGGCAAAGGCCCTTCTGTGACCAAGGTGGCCAACGCCACGAAGAAAATCAAGGAGGCGGCTCCCGACCTGGCTGTGGAGGGAGAGATTCAGTTTGATGCCTCCGTATCTCCGGAGGTGGCCAGCATCAAATGCGCCGGCTCTCCGGTGGCCGGACAGGCCAACACCTTTATCTTCCCGGACATCAATGCCGGCAACATCGGTTATAAAATAGCATCTCGTCTGGGAGGCTATACGGCGGTCGGCCCTGTACTTCAGGGTTTGAATGCGCCGATTAACGATTTGAGCCGGGGATGTACCGCAGAGGAAGTCTACAGCATGTCCATCGTCACCGCAGCATTGAGCGTTCCGCAGGAAGAAGCTGAGGTTGACATGGTGGAACTGGAAACGATTGTGCGTACCGTTGTGGAAACATTCCTCGCGGCCAAGAAATTGAAAGATAAATAAGGGTAGAAAGTAAAAAAAGAGTGTCATTGCAAGAAGCAGTGGCACTCTTTTTTTAGGTATGCCTTGGAGTCCATCGTCACCTTGAAAAAAATTTAGTGTAATGTATTATTTTTCTGGTATGTTGTGGAATAATTGCAGAAAATAAGAAGGATTAATCCTATATTACAGAAGAATTAGAGATAATTATAATATTATAATGAAAATAGTCCAATTGAGCGCCGGAATTGTTGCATTTGATTGGACTTTATTGTGAATGAGAAATTAAATATAATAAGAGTAAGATAAAAATTGAACCCAGAATAAATAGCCTGCGTTCGTGATCAAGTAGAGAAGCGGATTGCGAATGTCCGCATTACAAAGGTGGTGAGTATTTGAATCGGCGTGAAAATAAAATTCTAAGAGACATTATATTAGAAAACAAATTGAATATAAAAAAATTTATGGATGCGTACGAAGTGAAGGAGAGAACGATCCGAAATGACATTAGAGAAATCAATGAGAGCCTGAAACAGAAAAAATTTGGAACGATTGAAGTTGATCTAAATGGTAAAGTGTCTATCTCCGAAGAAGATAAGGATTTAAAGAGATATGTGGATTTTTTTTCAGGCTTTGATTATTATTCCTACTGCTTATCAAAAGAAGAGCGAACTACTGTCTTGGCAATGCTTCTCTTAAATGCAGATGGGTACATTACGGTAGAAGATTTGACGGAGAAGATTGGAGCCAGCAGAAACACCCTGTTAAAAGATTTACAGGAGCTGAAAGATTGGTTTTCGGAAAATGATATGGAGTTGAATTCTCAAGTACGACTGGGATATATCGTATATGCCTCTGAAGAGCAAATCAGGAAAGGGATGAAAAAGCTTCTCGAAGTTAATGGCGATGATAATGGATATAAGACGGGACATAATCTGAGTATTTTCTGGAACTTGCTTTTAAAAGAGGCGGACAAACTGTGTGTGTATGATACGGTCAAAAACATGATTAAAGAAGAAGAAGATGCCCTCCAAATTATTTTGTCAGATTATTCATTTTACGAAGCTGCCATGGAGCTAATGATAGCAATAAACCGTGTGGCGCAAAAAAAGTTGATTCCTGAGACTTATTCCTGGGAAAAGATGAAATTAAAAAAATCTTCCAAATATTTGTTTAGCAATAATTTATTTGATCGTATTTTTGAAATTCTGGAGATTTCAGTTCCTGAAAGAGAAATTATTTACTATACGGAGTGTATGAAAAGGAAAAGTTATTTAAAAGATATTTCTCACCATGATAATGGAAATGCGATTAATATCAATTTGTTGATTGCGGAAACCATTTATAAGATTGCCAATTATTTTAATATTGATTTTTATTTAGATTTCTCATTATATGATTTACTCGTTGCCCATATGAAATCGGCGGTTTATCGGATTAAAAATAATGAGACGTTAGTGAACCCTTTAAAAGAGACATTGTTCAAGGATTATCCATATATTTTTCATGCCGTCAGAGAAAATCTGGAACCGTTGGAAAACTTTATCGGGGATTCTTTTTCAGAAGACGAGATGTCTTTTATTGTGTTGTATTTTGCTTCGGTTTTAGAAAAAGAAAAGGCAGAATCAGAAAAAAATAAGAAGGTCAAAGTGGCATTAATTTGCGAGACTGGACGGGGTACAGCGCAGTTTATGATGGCGAAGTTAAAAAGGCTGGAAGGTATGATAGATGTTGTGGCGGTAACATCTGTTCACAACATGAATGAGATGGGAAACAGCGAAATTGAGATGATTATTACAACGATTCCTGTTGAGATGTCAACCATTCCTGTGGTAAAAGTACGATCTGCAATGTTAAGTAAAGAAGATTTGCTGGACATCCAAAGTCAGGCCATTGATATTCTGGATGGAAACATAAATCATATAGAAGAAAAAAAGGAGGAAAACGCATTAGATGAAATCAATATTCACGGCGCATTATATGAGCTTTTAGATGAGGACAGAGTTTTGATTGATTATCCTGCAAAAGATTGGGAGGATGCGATACGGCAGTCTGGAAAACTTTTGTTTAAAACAGGAGCTGTCAAGGCACAGTACATCGAGGAGATGGTCAATAATGTGAAAAAGAATGGTGCTTATATTGTCGTTTGTCCGGAAACTGCATTGCCGCACGCAGACCCGGATAAAGGGGTGATTTATGAGGCGGCCTCCATAGTAAAACTGGAAAAACCGATTGATTTTCATAGTGAGTTTAATAATCCGGTTCGGTTTGTGATAGGTATGAGCATCAAAAGTGCGGAAAGTATTAATAAAGCAATTTTCGATTTGATGATAATCTTTGGAAATGAGGATGCGAGAAAATTACTGAACAAAATGCCGGATGGAAAGGCATTGCTCCAGGCAATAAAAAAATTTGAGAAAAAAGAAGGAATAAAAGGTGAATAAATTAGTAAGTAATTCAGAAAAAAAGTATCTGGCAGTAGAATTGTCCGCTGATACGAAATTTGATGTATTAAGGCAAATGGCTGCGTCTTTATATGAAGAAGGATATGTGAAGGAGACATATAGCGAGGCAATTATAAATAGAGAGAAGAAATTTCCGACAGGCCTTCCGACGGGAAAAATTAATGTAGCGATTCCGCATACGGATCCGGAATATGTGAATCATGCCGCAATCTGCCTGGGAATTTTAGACAAGCCGGTCACGTTTGAAGTGATGGGGATGGAAGGAGAAGAAGTTGATGTGTCCGTACTGTTCATGTTGTCTATTAAACATAAAGAAGATCAGATGGATACGTTGGCGGAATTGATTGGTGTTTGTCAAAATCAGGATGTGTTAGAAAAAATTGCGTCCAAGAACATTGAGGCAATCAGTCAGATAATGGACAGTCTTAAAATTTGAGTATCTATATAAATTTTTAATATACATAAAAGAAAAGGAGAGCATTATGAAAACAATTTTAGTAGCGTGTGGTTCGGGAGTTGCAACATCAACGGTGGCAAATCAGAAAATTACATCTTTTTTAGATGAGAATGGGTGGAAAGGTCAGTATAAGATTGTGCAGTGCCAGGTATCCGAAGTGTCTGAAAAGTCTAAAAGTGCAGATTTTTGTGTGGCGACTACTGTAGTCACGGGGGAGGTGAGTTGTCCTGTTATCCCGGGTCTGCCATTATTGACGGGAATTGGAGTGGATGGATTATTTCAATCTGTTTTGGCGGAGATGCAAAAGTAAACAATAGAAAGGATAAAAAATATGCAGGCAATATTGAATTTTTTCAGCTTTATCAATGATATGGGGGCAAGTGTAATGATGCCGATTATTTTAACAATTTTCGGTGTCGCTTTGGGAGCTAAGTTTGGAAAAGCCCTTCGTGGCGGCCTGACAGTGGGCGTAGGATTTATTGGCTTGAACTTAGTGGTTGGCATGATGGGTGATAGTCTTGCTCCCGCAGTACAGCAGATGGCAGAAAGATTTGGGCTGGCGTTGTCCACGATGGATGTGGGATGGCCTGCCTGTGCGGCAATTGCCTTTGGTACATCGGTTGGGTTAATTATTATTCCTCTGGGATTGCTCGTAAATATTGTAATGTTATTGACTAACACAACACAGACCATTGATGTGGATATATGGAACTACTGGCATTTTGCTTTCACAGGTTCGCTGGTCGCCGTGGTGACGGGGAAAATTAGCTATGGTATTTTGGCAGCGGTGATAAATATGATAATTGTGTTTGTGTTGGCGGATTTGACGGCGCCTAAAGTGGAGGAGGTGCTGGGGATGCCCGGGGTATCTTTGCCGCACGGATTTACGGCGGCGTTCGTGCCAATTGCCCTCATCGTAGATAAAATAATAGATGTGATTCCTGGTGTAAAAGATATTGACATTAATATTGATAAGCTGCAAAAACGGTTTGGAGTATTCGGGGAGCCTATTTTAGTGGGAACGGTGTTGGGTATCATCATATCAGCGCTGGCCGGTTATGATGTAAAAGCAATTTGTAATACGGGAATTACTTTAGGAGCAGCTTTGGTGTTGATTCCTAAAATGGCGGCGTTGTTGATGGAAGGATTGATGCCTATTTCTGAGGCGGCACAGGCATTTGTTTCTAAGAAATTTCAAAACAGAGGTAAAATCTATATTGGACTTGACTCTGCGGTAGGGTGTGGACATGCTACGGTATTAACAGTTGCGTTGATATTAGTTCCGATATCCTTATTGCTGGCAGTAATTCTTCCGGGAAATACGGTGCTTCCTATGACGGACTTATCTGTCATTCCGTATATGTTTGTATTGATTGTTCCGCTGGTAAACGGAAATGCTTTTCGGGCATTGATTATAGGTGTTTTGTGTCTTGGATGTGGACTTGAAATTTCTACAAACATGGCAGAAGCGACCACTTCCGTCGCCAGGTCTGTAGGATTTCAGATTCCGGAAGGTGCAACGCTGATTTCTTCTATTTGTGATGGGGCGAATCCATTGTCCTGGATTCTTGTAAAGGCAAATAATTTTGGGATGATAGGAATGATTGTTGCTGTTGTCGTTGCGGTGGCATTGGCGGTATGGAACAGACAAAGAATATTGAAAGAAGCATCAAAATTACATACTCAGGCTTAGTTTTGAGGAAATATATTATGAAACACTATGTGTATAAGTCTTCACATTATTTGATTCAGATGATAATTCCGGGTGTTTTTACAATGCTGATTGGAATATACTGCTTATTCCAGCTTGTGTTTGGGAGTCATAATGTCTTATTTTTATTTGTATTATTTCTATGTACATACAATGTTTGGAATTTGTTCGTTTCGGCAAGTAATCCGTCAGAAATATGGGCGGACGATGAGAATTTAGTTTTTATTAGTTTATCGAAAGTTCATAAATACAAGATTGGTGATATTCATCAGTTTGCTATGAGGGTTATGTCGGGAAATGGAAGAATTTATATGACAATCAATCACGGTGGATTCACGAAAGGACGATACTGGGTTCGTACAGAAGAATTCAGCGACGGAAAAGAATTGACAGATTATTTTTATACCCTGGATGCAAAAATCAATCCGAAATCGTTGTTTACCAGAGCCAGAAGCCAGGGGAGAGAACCTGTAGAAAAGAGAAAATAATTGGGTGTCTTTTCTGGTGAGACAGACGAAGCATCTGTTGCAGCGGAAACAATAAAACAGTAAAAAAACAAAATAAAAACAATCCAACAAGAGAAGCGGGGACGCTGTGGCCATGTCAGTCATAGCGTCCCCGCTGTTTTGTATCCTATTCATAATTGTAAATATCAAAGAATGTTATTGCTTCCCAGATAAAACGGAGATACATTCGCAATGTAAAAATGACAAAAAAATGGTATAATATAATAGAAAAAATATAATATTTGCCTAAGAAGAAATTGTGGGAGGATATCATATGAAAGACTTTAGAATAGAATACCAGAAAAAACTCAGGACGCCGGAGGAGGCGGTGCAGGTGATTCAGAGCGGAGACTGGGTTGATTACACCAGCTCCCTGGGGATGCCGGTGCTTTTGGACAGGGCGCTGGCGGCGAGAAAAGAGGAATTATACGACGTGAAGGTGAGAGGCAATCTGATTGCAGGCCCCATTGAGGTGGCGGAATGTGACGAGAGCCAGGAACATTTCATCTATCATACCTGGCATTGCTCCGCCTATGAAAGAAAACTGTGTGACAGGGGACTTTGCTATTACATTCCGATGGTGTTTCATAACAATGCGGCATATTATAAGTACTTTCTCAATGTCAATGTGGTGATGGTCAGCGTGTCACCCATGGACAAGCATGGGTATTTTAATTTTTCGGTCAACACGGGGGTGGCTGCGCCGATTGCACAAAATGCGGATATCATCATTGTGGAAGTCAATGAGCATATGCCTAAGATTCACGGAGGATACGATGAATGTATCCACGTTTCTGAGGTAGACTATATAGTGGAAGGCGAGCATGAGCCTTTTGTGGCAGGGCCGAGGTATGAGCCGACGCAGACGGATCGGCGTATTGCTCAGAATTTGATTCCTTATATCGTGGACGGTGCCACTTTGCAGCTTGGCGTGGGAAGTATGCCCAATGCCCTGGGCGAGATTATCGCTGAGTCGGATTTAAAAGATTTGGGGATGCACACGGAACTTTGCACCGACGCCTTTTTGAAGCTGTACAGAGCGGGGAAACTGACCAACAAAAGAAAGACCATAGATAAAGGAAAGGGAGTCTTTGGCGTGGCCATCGGCAGCCCGGAACTTTACGAATGGCTGGATGACAATCACGGGGTAGCGGCCTATCCCCTGGAATATGTGAATCGTCCCGATGTCATCGCCCGGATTGACAACATGGTTTCGATTAACAGCTGCGTGTCCGTGGACATTTATGGACAGGTATCTTCAGAAAGCTTTGGGGCAAGACAGATCAGCGGCACGGGAGGTCAGCTTGATTTTCTGATTGGCGCATCTTCTTCCAGAGGAGGAAAAGCGTTCATCTGTATGAGTTCCACTTACCGGGATAAAAACGGGGAGCTTTTTTCCAGGGTGGTTCCTCAGTTCAACGGGGACATTATCACTTCCCCGAGAAGTCAGGTCTATTTTCTGGCGACGGAGTTTGGTGTCATTAATATGGAGGGACTTTCTACCTGGGAGAGGGCGGAGGGATTGATTTCCATCGCTCACCCTAAGTTCCGAGATGAGCTGATCAGGGAGGCACAAAAGAAAAAGATATGGAGGCGCTCCAATCGGAGAGGATAAAAAATAGATGTTTGCCGAGGTGTCGGCAAATACGAAAAGAACGGAAAAGCGGGCGTGATATCTATGGCGCCCGCTTTTTGTCGAGGGTGAAAATATAGAGGAGGGCGCTGCGAAATGTTTGCGTGCGAAAATGGAAAGGGGGCTTTTTTTCCCCTGATTGATGAAAAAGAATGTCAAAATTAAAGTTCAAACTGCAATAACTAAAAATAAAAAAATATATGGGCTATGGTATAATTTATGTAAACAAAATGCTTCCCAAATGTTAGATTATTACGTAGATGTGATTTCTTAATAATGATACGGAGGTTAGTAATAGTGGGAGGGATGCGTTATGAATATTGGTGTTTTAGAGTATGACAAGGAAATAGCGTATCAGTTGACGGGGATTATCAAGGAGAGCTGCCCACATATTCAGGTGAAGTTGTGGGACAACAGCGGCGAACTGAAAGAAGACATCAGCAATGGAGGAATGTATCGGATTCTTTTTCTGTCTCTTGAAAAAGAGGCGATGGATATTATCGAGTATTCCAGAAGATTGCAGGAGCTTCATACCGGCGTGAAAGTTATTTATGTGACAGAGCTAAATGAATCTGTTTTTGAGGCATTTCATTCCACTCCGACCTATATTTTGGCTCGACCATTGAATGTCAGCCATGTGAAAAAAGCATTGGAGAAAGCACTTTTTGAGCTGAATCAGTCAAAAGAGAAGAATTTTACGATTATCAACAAACAGGGCATTTTTACCATCCCATATACAAAGATATTTTATGTGGAAAGTGATAAAAGGAAGTTGAACATTTACGGGGAAGAAGGGTTGGTAAAAACCATTAATTTAAAAATATCGGATTTTCTTCGGTATGAGCATGGGATGTTTTTCCTGCAATGCCATAAAAGTTATGCGGTAAATTTGATGCATATTTCTCAGCTTGAAAAGTACGAGATTGTGCTGGAAAATGGAATGAAGCTGCCCATCAGTCAGTCAAGGTACATGGAGACAAAGTCCAGATATATGACTTATCTGGAAAATGAGTAAAAATAGCATAATGTAGTGATATTTCTTCATTGTGTTTTCCGCATTGGCCGGTCGTCCAGATGCACAGTGATGAGATAAAGAGGCGGAGGTTCTTCCGCCTCTTTGTTGTTTTTGGGCAAAAAGATCGCCTTGTCAGAGAGGATTGACAGTCTGGATAGTTCCGACTGTCCGACAGAGTGTTAGAAGACGGGCATCTTCGCAGGGCGAACTCTCCCGGCTGGAGAGCAGAGCATTGGTGCAGGCAGGGCGGAGCGGGTGCAGCCCTGGGAACTTAGAGTATAATTATCATTGGCAAAAAAGAAAAAAATAAAGGGAAGAGAT
>JAUNJG010000071.1 GCA_030533385.1 Eubacteriales bacterium
CATTTGAAAGAAAAACAAAAGAAAAGTTGCCAACGTTTACTTGACACAAACTTTCTCGAAAAAAGGCTTCCTTTTTTTTTCAGTTTATGATAAGATAATCTAGCGCAGGCAGTGCTGTGCCAATGGGCATAGAACAAAGTATATCTGACAGAACAGGAGGCATCTTCATGAATTACAGTATTGCCATTGACGGTCCGGCGGGTGCCGGAAAGAGTACAATCGCAAAGGCGATTGCGAAGGAGATGGGGTTTCTCTATGTGGACACCGGTGCCATGTACCGGGCGATTGCTCTGTATTTTCTTCGCAAAGGTGTGGATGCATCGGACACGGAATACATCGCAAAGGAGTGTTCCGGTCTCCGTGTTCGTTTGGATTATGATGAGGAAGGAAGACAGCAGGTTCTTTTAAACGATGAAAACGTCACGCCGTACATCCGCACGGAGGAAGTTGGAAAGATGGCTTCCCGGACGGCTGCCATCCCGGCAGTGCGGGCGGCATTGCTCGATTTGCAGCGTGATATGGCTGCAACATCCAACGTATTGATGGACGGCCGGGACATCGGAACCAATGTTTTGCCGAATGCGTCCCTGAAGATATATCTGACGGCCTCCTCTCTGGTGAGGGCCAGAAGAAGGTACGAAGAATTAAAGGAAAAAGGGGTATCTTGTGAGCTTGCGCAGATAGAGCGGGATATCGTCGACAGGGACAGGCAGGATATGAGCAGAGAGATCGCTCCGCTGCGTCAGGCAGAGGATGCGGTTTTGGTGGATTCCTCGGATATGTCCATTGAGGAAGTAGTGAGCACAGTCATTGCCGAATTCAACAAAATACTATAACCGGAGTAAAGAATGGAAATCAATATAGCAGAGTCTGCCGGCTTTTGTTTTGGAGTGCAAAGAGCTGTGGATACGGTCTACAAAGAGTCGGGAAAGAAAAATGTTTATACCTACGGTCCCATCATTCATAATGATGAAGTAGTTGCGGATTTGGAGCGGCAGGGAGTCGGAGTGATTTATGATAAAGAACAGTTTCGCTCTCTTGACCGGGGAACCATCATCATCCGTTCCCACGGAGTTCCAAAGGCGATTTATGATGAGATTGCAGATGCTGGTCTTGATTTGATTGATGCCACCTGTCCTTATGTCCGTAAGATTCATCGGATTGTGGAGGAAGAGAGTGCGAAGGGCAGGGTGATAGTCATCGTGGGCAACAATCATCATCCGGAAGTAGAAGGAATTATGGGTTGGTGTTGTACCACGCCGATTGTCATCGAAAATCAGGAGCAGGCGGAAGCTATTGCAGTGGATGCGGATACAAAATTGACTATTGTATCACAGACGACATTTAACTACAATAAGTTTCAATATTTAGTTGAAATTATCTCAGAAAAGGGTTATGATATAACTGTTTTTAACACGATTTGTAATGCCACGGAGGAGCGGCAAAAGGAGACCAGGGAACTGGCAAAACGTTCCGACGCCATGATTGTAATTGGAGGCAGACACAGTTCAAACACTCAAAAACTTTTTGAGATAAGCAAAAAAGAATGTAGTAATACTTTTTATATACAAACGATTCATGATTTGAATATGAGTGATTTTTATAATATCGAAAAACTCGGTATTACTGCAGGGGCTTCGACCCCAAACAATATTATCAAGGAGGTTCATGAAAGCATGGCGGAAATGAGTTTTGACCAGATGCTGGAAGAAAGTTTTAAGACAATCAGAAATGGAGAGGTTGTTCAGGGTACTATTATCGATGTAAAAGAGGATGAAATCATCTTAAATATTGGATATAAAGCTGACGGTATCATATCAAGAAACGAATATTCCAATGACCAGAACCTTGACCTTACCACCGTTGCCAAGGTTGGCGATGAGATGGAGGCAAAGGTTCTCAAAGTGAATGACGGCGAAGGACAGGTTCTTTTGACCTACAAGAGACTGAAGGCAGAAAAAGGCAACAAGAGATTAGAGGAAGCGTTTAACAACAAAGAAGTATTAAAGGCTACCGTTGCCAAGGTGCTTGACGGAGGTCTCAGCGTTGTTGTGGAGGAGACCAGAGTGTTCATCCCTGCAAGTCTTGTATCTGATACCTACGAGAAGAACTTAAAGAAATATGACGGACAGGAAATCGAGTTTGTCATCACAGAGTTCAACCCTCGCAAGAGAAGAATTATCGGTGACCGCAAGCAGCTGCTGGTTGCAGAAAAGAAAGCAAAACAGGAAGCGCTGTTTGCAAGAATAGAAGCCGGCATGGTTGTGGAAGGTGTTGTGAAGAATGTCACTGACTTTGGTGCGTTTATTGATTTGGGCGGTGCCGATGGTCTTCTTCACATCTCTGAAATGAGCTGGGGTAGAGTGGAGAACCCGAAAAAAGTCTTTACGGTTGGCGATGAGTTAAAAGTGTTAATCAAGGATATCCAGGGAGAGAAGATTGCGTTATCCTTAAAATTCCCTGAGACAAATCCGTGGTTGAATGCAGATGAGAAGTATGCCGTAGGAAATGTCGTGGACGGAAAAGTTGCCAGAATGACAGATTTTGGAGTTTTTATTGAGTTAGAGCCGGGTGTGGACGCACTTCTTCATGTTTCTCAGATTGCAAAAGAACATATCGAGAAACCGTCAGACGTATTAAAAGTTGGTGAGGAGATTACCGCCAAAGTTGTTGATTTCAAACAGGATGACAGAAAAATCAGCCTGAGCATCAAGGCATTGGACACACCAAATGAAGACTAATTAAGAGTAATTATGCAAGAGGTGTTGTATTTGTTACAGCACCTCTTTTTCTTACATATCCCTCTGGTGCCCGGGCATACTTAAATTCACTGCGGGAGTTTAATGTGAAATATGAGAGAAGATAAAAATACCGTATTAATTGTGGAGGACCAGGAAATAAACAGAATGTTGCTCCAAAATATGATTCATAACACATACAGCGTTTTGGAAGCAGCGAACGGAAAAGAAGCCTTGGAAATCCTGGAAGAAAAAAGTGAAGAGATTGTTGCTATATTGCTGGATATCGTGATGCCCGTCATGGACGGTTTTGAATTTTTGAAGCGTATTCAGAAAAGCGACTGGGATGGAATTCCGGTAATCGCCATGACCGGGGATAGTTCCTGGTCTACGGAGGAAAAGACCTTGGAGCTGGGCGCCTGGGACTTTATCGTGAAACCTTATAAGGAGCAGGTGTTGATGACCAGGCTCAGAAATGCCATTGCCAGAAGTAAGATGAATTATCTGAAACAGATGAAGCACATGGCGGAGCATGATTATGTGACGGGACTGTATAACAGATTATGTTTTTTTCGGTCTACAGAAGAGATGCTCAGAGAATATGCTTCCCGGGAGTTTGTTTTTATTCGCATAGATATCAAGCGCTTTCGCCTGATCAATTCTTATTGGGGGGAGAAAGGCGGAGACAAGGTGCTGTGTTTCATAGCAGATACGTTAAGAAGCGTTGCGCCGAATTACCCTTGTTATTCTTATGGAAGAATTGAGTCCGACATATTTGGACTGTGTATTCCATATGAGAGAAACAACTGCAAAGTGTTGATTGACTTGTTGGTTGGCAAGATTCGGTCATACAGTGAGAGATTTATCCTGGAACCATCCTTTGGCATTTATCTGATAGAAGACAATCTGATGCCGGCGGAGACCATGTTCATCTTTGCCACCATGGCGAACAAGAAAGTAAAAAATCAGTATCAGGGGAATGTCGGCATATATGATGAAAAATTAGGAAGACAAATTATGCGGGAACAGGACATCTACAATGATATGGGTCCTGCGTTGCAAAATGAAGAGTTTGTCCTGTTTTTTCAGCCTAAATATGACTGTGAAACTCAACGGCCCTATGGTGCGGAGGCCCTGGTTCGGTGGGAGCATCCCCAAAAGGGAATGTTGTCTCCGGCGATCTTCATACCGGTTTTTGAAAAAAATGGTTTCGTGGAAAAACTGGATTACTATGTCTGGGAGAAGGCATGCCAGCATTTAAGGAGATGGATAGATGAGGGCAACGAGCCCGCACCGATCTCCGTCAACATGTCCCGCATTGACTGTTCCAACTCAGGGCTTCCCGAGAGGTTGTCAAAGTTGGTGGAAAAATATGGAATACCCCCGGAACTTTTGCATCTGGAGTTGACCGAATCGGCTTACATGGACAACCCGGCTTTTATCAACAATATGATTATGGAGCTTAGAAGAAGAGGGTTCTATATCATGATTGATGATTTTGGAAGCGGATATTCCTCCCTGAACACTCTGAAAGATATTCAGGTGGACTATCTGAAGCTGGACATGAAGTTTTTGTTTTCAGAATCAGACGATGACAAGAGCAAGAAAATTTTGACTGCCGTTGTCACGATGGCCCAGTCCCTTCATCTAAAGATTGTCGCCGAGGGCGTGGAGACAAAGGAACAGTTTGAGTTCTTAAGGAGCATTCATTGCGATTATATTCAGGGATATTATTTTTGCAGACCGGTTCCGTCTGCGGAATACGAAAAGATAGCGATAGAAGCTAAAAAATAAGACGAAAAGAGCAGATAAAAAGGAGGTGTCGGGTGAATCCGATTTTACTTCCGAATACTTTAAGAGGAGATATTCCCGTAAAATTCAGGTTTTTTCAAAGCCTGGCGTTGAGATGGAAATATCTCCTCTTTTTTGGTCTCTCCCATTTTGGGACGACGTATTCCTCCGTTCGGATTTTTTGCTTTCTGCTCTTTCTAAGCCATCTTCTGACCTTTTTTCATCAGAGAAGAAGGAGAATAAGAAGACCGCACACAGTTCCGATGATGGCGCCCCAGAATACGTCTCCTGGAAAGTGAACACCTCCGAGAACTCTGGCAAGGGCGAGGAAGACGCCGCAAATGTATAAAAAGATGCCGAGGGGAAGGAGATAATGCGCCCACAGGGTGGCGATTAAAAAAATAGAAAAAACATGACGGGAGGGGAAGGATTCCCCTTTTCCTTCTCTGTGAATGGCAGGGATAAAATCAAATTGTTCATAAGGCCGCTTTCTTCCAATCAATTTCCGAATGATGCCCATGGTTGTAAAGAAAAAGGCGGGGCAGAAAAAAAGGGCGAGAGCTTCCTTGTTTTTCTCCGCCATCTTCCATCCCAAAAGCAAAGGATAAAGAACGAAGGCCGAGAAAGACAATCCTTTGTTTGCCGTCCGTAATAAAGAAAGACAAAAAGGATGCCGGGAAAAAAATTGAATGAGAGATTCATAATCTTGTTTTTTCATTGACAAATGTTCCTTTGGTAAAATGCTGCCGGGTGCACCTGAGCCTTTGATATGCCGGCCGTGTGAACGGCGCAAAACCCGGAAAAGTCGTAGATTGATGGTTACATACTGCTTTTTTTGATAAAGAAGCTTTCTCAAGTATAACATGGAAAAGCCCGGCTGTATAGGAAGGAATGGCTGTGGCTTTGCAAAGATGGAGAAGAGGAAACTTTACCTCTTTAAAGTTTGTGTTTACTAAATCATCAAATAATGGTATAATACTTTCATGTTTGCATATCAGACGGAGGACGTTTTTTGGCCGGATGTATGCGGTTGTAGATGAAGGGCATCTTCTGAGCGGCTGCGGCTCCCGCTTCTTTCCGGGAGGGAGAGGGGCAAAAGGCAAATGTCCGCCTTGTTAAGAAGGGAGATTCTATGGGAAAAAAAGTTCCGAAAGAACGAAAAATCGCAATGTACAAAGCGATTCTGGAATTGAAAGACCTGGAAGAATGTTGTAATTTTTTTGAGGACATCTGTGCGATGACAGAGCTTCGATCTATGGAGCAGCGTTTTGAGGTGGCCAGGATGTTAAAGCAGGAAAAAGTCTATACAGAAATTATGCAAAAGACCAATGCCAGCTCAGCCACCATAAGCAGGGTCAATCGTATGATGAATTACGGTACGGGATGTCTCGGAGAGATTTTAGACCGGATGCCCCAGGAAGAAGAATAGCAGACATGTCGATTCCCTTCAAAATGATTTAAAATTTATGGAACAGAAAGGATTGCATTGTTATGAAAGAGTTAATGCTGGGCAATAAAGCGCTGGCCCGAGGCCTCTATGAGGCGGGATGCAGCGTTGTTTCCAGTTACCCGGGTACGCCAAGTACCGAGGTGACGGAAGAAGCCGCAAAGTTTGATGACATTTATTGTGAGTGGGCGCCGAATGAAAAGGTGGCCATGGAAGTTGCTTTTGGCGCATCTTTGGCGGGAAAGCGTAGTTTTTGCGGAATGAAGCATGTGGGATTGAACGTGGCGGCCGATCCGCTGTTTACCTGCTCCTACACGGGAGTCAACGCAGGTATGGTCATCTGTGTGGCAGATGATGCCGGTATGCACTCCTCCCAAAACGAACAGGATTCCCGTCATCACGCCATCGCTTCCAAGGTTCCGATGCTGGAGCCGTCAGATTCCGAGGAGGCTTATGCCTTTGCGAAGAAAGCCTACGAGCTTTCCGAGGAGTTTGATACGCCGGTCATCATCAAGATGTGTACCCGCGTGGCACATTCCCAGAGCATTGTGGAGACGGGAGAAAGAGTGGAGCCGGAGGCAAGACCTTATGAAAAAAATATCGCAAAGTATGTGATGATGCCGGGCAATGCCATCCGCCGTCATCCAATCGTGGAAGAGCGCACCCGCAAGTTGACGGAATACGCAGAGCATTGTGAGTTTAACCGGGTGGAGATGGGAGATACAAAGCTTGGTATTATCACCTCCTCCACGAGCTATCAATATGTAAAAGAAGTATTCGGTGACAAGGCCTGTATTTTGAAGCTTGGCATGGTGAATCCTTTGCCGGAGAAGCTGATTTTAGATTTTGCTGCCAAGGTGGAAAAGCTGGCTATCGTCGAGGAGCTGGATCCGATTATCGAAAATCATTGCAAGCAGCTTGGTCTTACGGTGACGGGAAAGGATGTATTGCCGATGGAGGGAGAGTTCTCCCAGAATCTGGTGGCAGAAAAGCTGGGCGCGTCCGTTCCTTCCCACAAGGATTTGGAAGAAACCATGCCGGGAAGACCTCCGGTAATGTGTGCCGGATGTCCACACAGAGGCTTATTCTTTGTCTTATCCAAAAACAAATGTACCGTGCTGGGAGACATCGGATGCTATACGCTGGGAGCCGTTGCGCCATTGAGTGCCATGGACATGACTCTTTGCATGGGTGCTTCCATCAGCTCCATTCACGGATTTAACAAGGCGATGGGCAAGGAGAGCGAGGGAAAGACCGTCGCCGTTATCGGTGACTCCACCTTCATGCACTCCGGCATGACCGGCCTTGCCAACATCGCTTACAATCAGAGCAATTCCACGGTGATTATTTTGGATAATTCCATCACCGGCATGACGGGACACCAGCAAAACCCGACTACCGGTTACAATATTAAGGGAGACCCTGCCGGAAAGATTGATTTGGAGAGCCTTTGCCGATCCATGGGCTTTCAGAGGGTGAGAGTCGTTGACCCTTACGATTTGGATGCCTGTGACAAGGTGGTGAAGGAGGAGCTGGCCGCTGAGGAGCCATCGGTCATCATCAGCAGACGTCCTTGTGCCCTTCTGAAGTATGTCAAACACAATCCTCCTCTGAGAGTGGAAGAAGAGAATTGTGTCGGTTGTAGATCCTGTATGCGTCTCGGATGTCCGGCCATCAGCATCAAGAATAAAAAGGCAGTGGTTGACGCTACCTTATGTGTAGGATGCGGCGTCTGTCAGCAGTTATGTAAATTTGACGCATTGCAGTCATAGGAGGGTGTAAAATGACGAAAAATATTATGATTGTGGGCGTGGGAGGACAAGGTTCTCTTCTGGCCAGCAAGCTGTTAGGACATTTGCTGTTGTCCGAAGGTTATGATGTGAAGGTTTCCGAGGTTCACGGCATGAGCCAGAGAGGCGGAAGCGTAGTTACATATGTACGTTTTGGAGAGAAAGTATACTCTCCGATTATTGACAAAGGGGAAGCGGATTTCATCGTTTCCTTTGAGAAGCTGGAGGCGGCCCGTTATGTCTCTTATTTGAAGGAAGGCGGAAGAATCGTGACCAATACCCAGGAGATTGATCCGATGCCGGTCATTACCGGAGCGGCTGCTTATCCGGAAGACCTTTTGAACAAAATGGAAGCGCTCGGCGTTCAGGTGGATGCCATGGATTGTCTGAGCCTGGCCAATGAGGCAGGTTCTTCCAAGGCGGTCAACATCGTTCTTATGGGAAGGCTGTCCAAATATTTTGACATTCCGGTGGAAAAATGGCATCAGGCCATCCGGGATTGTGTTCCGGACAGATTTGCGGAGATTAACTTGAAAGCCTTTGCGCTGGGCAGAGGAGAGCAGGAATAGTCGGCATAACACAAAATAAAGAGAACCGGTACGTTGTGGGTACAGAAAAAAAGACGGCATAAAAATGCGGAGGGTTGTCCTGTCTCCGGTGCTGTGCCCGGATATGCCAGGAAACATCGAAAGAATAATAAGAGGAGAAAAGACTATGAAAAATTATTATCAGCCGGAAATTGAAACGATGCCAGTGGAGCAGATTCAGGCGCTTCAAAGTGAAAGACTGGTGGAGCAGGTAAAGTTTGTATATGAAAATGTGGAGTTTTACCGCAATCGCATGGATGAGGCCGGGGTAAAACCGGAGGACGTGAAGGGCATCGAAGATTTGCACAAGCTGCCGTTCATCACCAAAGATGATTTGCGCGACCAGTATCCATACGGGCTGCTCGGAGTGCCGCTGAAGGACTGTGTGCGTATCCAGTCCACCAGCGGAACGACCGGACGCCGCGTCGTGGCTTTTTACACCCAGGAAGATATTGACATCTGGGATGAGTGCTGCGCCAGAGCCATCGTGGCTGCCGGCGGCACCAAAGACGACGTGTGTCATGTTTGCTACGGCTATGGTCTTTTTACCGGTGGTCCTGGCTTAAACGGAGGTTCTCACAAAGTGGGTTGTCTCACCCTTCCGATGTCCTCCGGCAACACGGAGCGTCAGCTGCAATTTATGACAGACTTGGGTTCCACCATTATCTGCTGTACGCCATCCTATGCTGCAAACCTTGGCGAGTCCATCAATGAGAGAGGACTGAAAGATAAGTTAAAACTGAAGGCAGGCATTTTCGGTGCGGAACCGTGGACAGAAGAAATGCGCCATAACATTGAGGAGTCTCTCGGCATCAAGGCCTATGATATTTACGGACTTACAGAGATCGCAGGGCCGGGTGTCTCTTTTGAATGTGAGGAGCAGGCGGGTATGCACATCCAGGAAGACCATTTCATTCCGGAGATCATCAACCCGGATACGGGAGAGGTGCTTCCGGAGGGAGAAGTGGGAGAGCTGGTATTTACCTGTATCACCAAAAAGGCGTTTCCGCTCCTCCGCTACCGTACAAGAGATCTCTGCTACCTGACGAGAAAGAAATGTTCCTGTGGCCGTACCCATATCCGCATGCATAAGCCGATGGGACGAAGCGATGATATGATGGTAATCAAGGGTGTCAACGTATGGCCGTCCCAGATTGAGTCCGTTCTTCTGAATCAGGGCTATCAGGCGAACTATCAGATTGTCGTTGACCGTGTGGGCAACAACGATACCTGTGAAGTTCAGGTGGAACTGACCCCGGAGATGGCAGAAGATACCTCTGTTTCCGTGGCGGACAGAGAGAAAAAGATTGTTGCCGGTCTGAAATCCATGCTCGGCATCCGCGTGGACGTCAGTGTGGTAGATCCAAAAACCATCACAAGAAGCGAGGGCAAGGCTGTCCGTGTGGTGGATAAGAGGAATCTGTACCAATAATTGTTGCATATGATTCCAAAACCGGGCGTCTCCTGTGTCCTGTGCCGCATCTCGATATGATGGCTGAATCGCCGTATGAACCGGGCAGAGGGGTGTTTTGCACCGGTTCTAAAGAAAGGAAGATAGAAAAGAGAATGACAGATAAAGTATTTATTATGAAGCATCCTTTGATTCAGCATAAAGTTTCCCTGCTTCGGAAAAAGGAGACGGGAACTAACGAGTTTCGCAGACTGGTGGAGGAAGTTACCGTTCTGATGGGATATGAAGCTTTAAAAGACCTTCCCTTAGAAGAAATTGAAGTGGAGACGCCGCTGGAAACCTGTAAGACGCCGGTGATTGCCGGACGAAAACTGGCGATTGTGCCCATACTTCGGGCGGGGCTCGGCATGGTTGGCGGCCTTACGACGCTGGTTCCGTCAGCCAAAATCGGTCACATCGGTCTGTATCGGGATCCTGAGACCCATGAACCCCACGAGTACTATTGTAAACTGCCAGATTCCATTGAGGAACGCCTCGTTTTGCTGACAGACCCAATGCTTGCTACCGGGGGTTCCGCAATTGCGGCCGTGGATTTCATCAAACAAAAAGGCGGGACCAACATAAAGTGCCTCTTTGTCATTGCGGCGCCGGAAGGACTTGAGGCGTTGCAAAAGGCGCATCCTGACGTGGAAATCTATATCGGTCATCTGGACAGAGACTTAAATGAAAAAGCCTACATCCGTCCGGGGCTGGGGGATGCAGGCGATAGAATTTTTGGAACATTATAGTGAAAGATTGAATTGTTGATTGAACTGTTCTTCTCCGAGAAGTGCGAGAGCATTTCCGGAAAAGAGCAGTTCTTTTTCTTTTTCGGAAAAATCCATGGCCTGAATGCGCGCAATGTAATCGGACTGATCCTGCCATGGGGAGTCAGTGCCAAAGAGAACCTTGTCTGCCCCATGTTTTCTTACGAGGCGGACGAAAGCTTCGTCAGGAAGATTCATCTGCTCGTAAGGTGGTTCTTCAAGATAAGGACTTGGAGCGATGGGGCCGATGGAAAAAGCGGTGTCCAGCCAGACGGGAGCACCGGCAAGATGATTCTCCACGGCCTGCCATTCGTCCCAGTTGCCCATGTGCGCCAGCACAAATTTTTCCGGCCGAACTTCCTCCAACACTTTTAAAATGTGAGGAACGCTGCAATAATTTCTGTCGTAAATTCCGATGTCCATGCCGGCGTGAGTCAGGACGATGAGCCCTTCCTCCGAGGCACGGTCAATGATACGCATCATACGGATATCATCCAGATTGATATTCTGGTAAGCAGGATGGAGTTTGATACCCGGAACCCCATGCTCTTTCAGTCGGTGAAGCTCTCCCTTATAATCTTCATAATCAGGGTGAAGCCCTCCAAAGGAAAGGATTCCTCTTTGAAGGAGGGTATCCTGTTTTTCTATGACGGAACAGTTGATTTTTTCTACCTGCTCCGGGGATGTCATGACGGGAAGATTCACTGAATAATCTACGCCGGATTTTTCCATGGAAGAGAGCAGCCCTTCCATGGAACCATCTGTGTAAGATTTGATATGCGCTTTCATTCCCAGAGTTTTCACAACTTTAGAAGATATTTTACCCGGAAAGGTGTGGGTATGAAAATCAATAATCATGGCACGCTCCTAACGATAGGCCTTCGCCAGTTTTTCAAAAGCATCTAAAGAACGTTTTACGGTTTCTGTTTGCACGCAGTAGGAAATGCGGGTGTGTCCCGGACAGCCAAAGCCGACGCCCGGCACTAAAAGCAGATTATACTCTTTTGCCTTTTCACAAAAAGCCACGTCATCGGCTTCCAAAGTGCGAGGGAACATATAGAAAGTTCCGCCCGGTTCTACCACATGGAAGCCCAGATCGGTAAGCCCCTTCATCAGGATGTCCTTGTTGGTCTCATAGACGGAGATGTCGGACGTCATGTCGGCGCACATTGCGCAGACTCTCTGGAATAAACCGGGAGCATTGACATAGCCCAGGGAACGTCCGGCCCCTGCGATGGCGGCATATACAAGGTCATGCTCGCTTACCCGGTCCGGCACGAGGATGTATCCCAGACGCTCTCCCGGCAAGGACAAAGATTTAGACCAGGAATAGCAGACCAGAGTATTGGCATAATATTTAGGAATAAACGGGACAACGGTGCCTCCGAAGGCAATTTCCCGGTATGGCTCGTCGGTAATCAGGTAAATTGGCTGGCCATATTCCGCAGATTTAGCGTCGAGGATCTGTGCCAGTTTCTGAATGGTAGCCTCGGAGTAAACGGCTCCGCTCGGGTTGTTCGGAGAGTTTACGATAACGGCCTTGGTTTTTGAGCTGATGGCTTCCTCAAAAGCTTTAAAATCAATCTGGAACGCCTCGATATCAGCAGGAATCAGCTTCATGGAAGCGCCGGCTCCCTCGATAAATACTTTATATTCCGGAAAATACGGGGCAAAAACAATAACTTCATCCCCCGGATTGCACAGGCCGTTTAGACAGCAGCAAAGAGCGGCGGCGGCTCCCACAGTCACATACAGGCTGTCAGCGCCGTAGGAAGTGCCGAAGCGGGAATTGATGGAATCGGCAATCATCTGGCGGACTCCAGCATCTCCCTGAGCACTTGTGTAGCCATGAAGCACCACCGGATCCATCTCTTTTATCAGGCGGATAGCTGTCTCGTTTACGGCGTCAGGAGAAGGAACGCTCGGGTTACCAATGGAGAAATCAAAGACATTTTCCGCACCGATTTCTGCCGCTCTCTGTTTTCCGAATTCAAAAAGCTCGCGGATGACAGAGCGCTGGGTTCCAAGGGCAACCATTCTTTCATTTAACATAATTACATACCTCTTTTCTTGACTTTTTATAATCGATATGTTATTTTATCATAGATAGGGCACTTTAGCAAATAAAATTGAGAAAGTATCCATTCCGGCAAGTGATCTTGCAGGACAGTTGAGAAAGGGATTCCGTCCCTTGTTTTCTGTGACCTGTGTTCACACGCCGGTTCATGCATGAGCTGATGGCAGCCGGGGCTTCCCGACCTGCTTTTTGTCAAAACACTGCATCGCAAAAGTGCGCTCGTTGGACCAGTGCGCACAATCTGGTTTTGTCATTTTATTTATGGAACGGACTGAGGCTCCCTTGGAGTGGAGATGAGTCCGCATCGTCATATATCGCTTTTGTGTCAGAGTAGAAGAATCCTGCGGCAGCGGGATTTTATTTACACTATGAAAATTTAAAAGTTTAAAGAGTGAAAGATAAAGAGGGAAAGATTATGCCTGTTACGGATTTACTGGAACGAAACCACAAGCTCTACGGTGACGAGACTGCCCTGGTGGAGCTGAACCCTACCATGAAGGATACAAGAAAGACCACCTGGAAAGAGTACGACCTGGTGCAGCAGACTTCCGCCATGCCATACCGAAGGGAAATTACATGGAGCATTTTTGATGAGAAGGCCAATCGAGTGGCAAATATGCTCCTTAGCCGGGGTGTTCAGAGGGGAGACCGGGTGGCTATTCTTATGT
>JAUNJG010000152.1 GCA_030533385.1 Eubacteriales bacterium
ATTTGAAAGAAAAACAAAAGAAAAGTTGCCAACGTTTACTTGACACAAACAAAATCACATTACTTATAGATTTTTTCAATAAAATATAGTATAATATAGCTATATTTTATAAATACACCTATCATTGTTCTGTTATATCAGACAAATGAAAGAATCATCGCATATAGAGAGGAAGTACCATGGAGTTTAAACAATTGGAAGCTTTTGTGAGTGTTGTAGAGTGGAATAGTTTTTCTGCGGCCGCCAAACAGATGTATCTGACACAGCCTACCATCAGTTCCCATATCCGTTCTCTGGAGGCGGAACTGAACACCACCCTTTTGAATCGCACTACAAAACACATTGAAGTGACCAAAGAAGGTCAGTTTCTTTATGAAGAAGCTAAGAAATTATTAAGACTGCGAAACCACATTTATGATACCTTTAGCCAGAATCCCGTCAGCACCATACGGCTGGGAGCCTCTACCGTACCTTCCCTTTATATTCTTCCGAACGCACTTGCTGCCTTCCGCCAGAAATATCCCATGTATCGCTTTGACCTGTGGCAATCTGACAGCATGGGCGTCATTTCTGCCATAAAAGAGCGAAGCCTGGATTTAGGTTTTGTCGGCACCAAAACAGACGAACCGGATTACACCTTCGTCCCCATCGCAAAAGACGAGCTGGTCATTGCCACACCTGCTGATGATTATTACCGGGGGATTTTAAAAGACAAATCTCCGATGAAACGACTGCTGGAAGAGCCAATCATCCTGCGAGACAATACCTCCGGCACCAGAAAAGAGGCCACCCGTTTTTTAGAAAATATGGACATTCATCCTTCTGATTTGAATGTAACCGCCCAGATGAATGACCAGGAAATGATTAAAAATTATATTAAAAAAGGACTGGGCATCTCCATCATGTCCGGTTTTTCTGTGGCCGAAGAAGAGCAGGACGGTTCCCTTCTCGTCTATCATCTGGGAAAACTGTCAAGCTGGAGAAATTTATACATTGTTTATGATAAAACCAAGAAATTACCGCCTCATTTACAGCAATTCATCCATATAACACAAGGCATGTACCTCTCAAAACCTTGACTTTTCATAAATCTTTCTTTAAAATATGTATAACATTGTATTTTTACATATTTTTATGGAGGGTTTTGATTATGGCAGCAAAAATTTTAATGGTCGGTAGCATTATGATGGATTTAATTTTGCAGATGCCTCGCATTCCACACCCAAGTGAAAGCATCTTAGGTACTACTTACTCTAATGCCGGTGGCGGAAAAGGAAGCAACTCCGCTGTTGCCGCAGCGAAAGCCGGCGGAGAAGTGTCCGTGTGCGGAACGCTTGGTCAGGATGCAAATGGCGAAGCTCTTCTCGGTATGCTCAAAAACTTGGATATTGACGTCTCCAATCTGAAAATGAAAGACGGATCCAATACAGGTATGGCAGTCATCATGCTGGAAGAAGATGGAATGAACCGCCTTGCCATCTACACCGGCGCAAACAACGATACAGAACCGGAAGAAGTGGCAGCTGCTTTTGAAGGAAAAGAATACGATGCCCTGATGATGCAGCTTGAGATTCCTCTGGAATCTAATGTTCGCGCTTTTGAACTGGCAAAAGAAAAAGGCATGATTACCTGCCTCGACGCAGGCCCTGCTCAGGATTATCCGATTGAAAAATTCCAGGAAATCACCATTCTTTCCCCAAACGAGACGGAGACGGAAGCTCTCGTAGGTATTCTTCCTAAAGATGAAGAAACCTGTCTTGCAGCCTCCAAGATTTTACATGAGCGTTCTAATTGCAAATACGTCGTTTTAAAAATGGGAGAAAAAGGCTCTTTCATCTACGGAGAAGGAATTTGCCAGATGGTTCCTACCTTTAAAGTAAACGCCGTGGATCCTACCGCTGCCGGAGACTGCTTCACGGGAGTCCTGGTAAAACAGTTTGCGGAGACCGGCGACATCGTTGCCTCCGCAAGATACGCCAGTGCAGCGGCTGCCATTTCCGTACAGCATCTGGGAGCACAGCCATCTCTTCCTTCCAAAGAACAGATTGAAGCCTTCCTCGCAGAACGTTCCTGATTCCCGTTTATTCCAGCTGCCACTCTGCAAAAATGCTGCGGGGTCGGCAGCTTTTTTATAATTTTTCAAATATATCCGGCCAAAGTCCAGGACTCTCTCTCCAAAGCGGTAAAGCAAAAAGACACCTCCTGCCTTTTGAAAAGTCTCCTCTTAGAGTATAATTATCATTGGCAAAAAAGAAAAAAATAAAGGGAAGAGATCA
>JAUNJG010000153.1 GCA_030533385.1 Eubacteriales bacterium
CATTTGAAAGAAAAACAAAAGAAAAGTTGCCAACGTTTACTTGACACAAACTTATGATTGGTATCGTTTGACCCTCTTTGGGGGCAATGTTATAATAAAACCATATGAAAGAGGCGCCGGGATTTTAGGAACGTCGGGACATATCTTTCCCCAAAAGGGACGGAGGCTGCTCTGGCGGAGCGAAAGAGAAATAGAAGGCGGGAAAGGATGGAGGATGATGAAGTTTGTAGCGGGTGTTGATATCGGCAATGCCACGACGGAGGTGGCTCTTGCCAAAATCGAGGGAAAAGAGATACAGTTTCTTGCCAGCGGCATCGGCCCGACGACGGGCATCAAGGGAACCTTGAATAATATTAACGGGGTTTTCCTCTCTTTGAAACAGGCCTTAAATAAGCTGGGACTGGATTATTCTGATTTGGATGAGATTCGCATCAATGAGGCGGCGCCGGTCATCGGTGATGTGGCGATGGAGACAATCTCCGAGACGATTATCACCGAGTCCACGGTCATCGGGCATAATCCGAGCACGCCGGGAGGAACCGGAATCGGCGTGGGAACCTCCACTCTGGTCACGGAGATTTCCAGAATCACGGGTGAGCAGGATATCATCGCCATCGTCCCTTCCGACGTGGATTTTGCCCATGCCGCAGAGTTGATGAATTCTGCAAAAAAAGGTGTAAATGTGGTGGGAGCCATCGTGCAAAGCGACGAGGGAAATTTGATTAACCACAGGTTAAAGAGGCAGATTCCGGTGATTGATGAGGTGACGATGATAGAGAAGGTGCCTCTTGGAATGGAGTGTGCCATTGAGGTGGCGCCAATCGGAAGCGTGGTTTCCGTGCTGTCCAACCCATACGGGATAGCCACGCTGTTTAGCTTGAGTTCAGAGGAGACGAAGCGGGTGGTTCCCATTGCCCGCTCTTTGATAGGAACCCGGTCCGGCGTGGTCATCAAGACGCCGGAAGGCGACGTGAAGGAACGCAGCATCAAGGCCGGAACCATCACGATTATCGGTGCCAAAAAAGAAATCGAAGTGGACGTAGATGAGGGTGCGGAAAGAATTATGGAAGGCGTCTCCTCCATTCTGGATATCGAGGATATCCAGGGCGAGGTGGGAACCAACGCCGGAAATATGCTCGACAAGGTGCGCCGGGTGATGGCGAACCTGACGGAGAAACATAAAAAGGACATCAAGATTCAGGATTTGCTGGCGGTGGACACCTTTAATCCCCAGAAGGTCAAAGGCGGCATTGCCGATGAGTTTTCTCTGGAAAATGCAGTGGGAATTGCGGCCATGGTCAAATCTGACCGGCTTCAGATGGAGATGATCGCCCAGGTGTTGACGGAGAAACTGCGGGTGCCGGTGTTCGTCGGCGGAGTGGAGGCGGACATGGCCATCAAGGGAGCGCTCACCACGCCGGGAACGAACACGCCCCTGGCCATCGTGGATATGGGAGCGGGATCCACCGACGCTTCCATCATAAACAGGGAGGGAAAGGTAAAGCTGATTCATCTGGCGGGAGCCGGGAATATGGTGTCTCTTCTCATTCAGTCGGAGTTGGGACTGGATGATTTTGAGATGGCGGAGGACATCAAGAAGTACCCCCTCGCACTGGTGGAGAGTCTGTTCCACATCCGCCATGAAGACGGAACGGCACAGTTTTTTGAGAAGCCTCTGGATTCGTCCGTGTTTGCGAAGGTGGTGCTTGTAAAGGAGAATGATGAGCTGGTGCCTCTGGAGGGAGTGGAGTCCATGGAGAAGGTGCGTCAGGTTCGCATGGAGGCAAAGCGCAAGGTGTTTGTGACAAACGCCGTCCGCTCCCTGTCAAAGGTCAGTCCTACGGGCAATCCGAGAGATATCCAGTTCGTTGTCATGGTAGGCGGGTCCGCCCTTGATTTTGAGATTCCGAACATGGTGACGGACGCTCTTTCCGAGTACGAAATTGTCGCCGGAAGAGGAAATATCCGGGGCTGCGAGGGGCCTAGAAATGCAGTGGCAACCGGACTTGCCATGGCCTGCCTGGAAGAAGAGTAATTTGACATCACGGCGAAGGAGGCCTTCGGCTCCCTTTCCTTCCCTGAGAAGGCGTGCGTTGCGGCAAGACGGACTGGTCTTGCCGCAGTTTTCATTTTGCGGTATCTTTGCGGTTCGCAGGGAGAGGATGGAGGAAGGACATGAAAAAAAGATAAAAAATGTTGTTGTGGGAGAGAGGTTTCCGTCCTTAGAGTATAATTATCATTGGCAAAAAAGAAAAAAATAAAGGGAAGAGA
>JAUNJG010000072.1 GCA_030533385.1 Eubacteriales bacterium
CATTTGAAAGAAAAACAAAAGAAAAGTTGCCAACGTTTACTTGACACAAACTTTCCCAACAATCCGATTGTCTTTTGCGTAAAAAAATGTAATAATTAAAAAAAGCAGATGAACACATCTGCCGCACAAGGAGGTATCGTATGAAATATTCAAAGAAAATATATTTTGTATTTTGCACGCTCTTGCTGTCTGTTATCGGTTTCTTTTCGTTTTCCCCACTGACAGAGGCGGCTTCGAGTTCCATCACCAATGGCCAACTCGCCTTGATGGAAAAGGCAAAAACCTGCGTGATGGGCAGACAATCTTCCTACATCCAGTACTATGAAGAAACAGAAACTACAGAAGAAGTACCAAGCACTACCATCGTAGACCAAGCCAGCCTTGATTATCAGGTCATCGGCCTCGCCTTCCAAAATCTGTATCTCGCTGGATATGAGTATGACATTTATCGTTCTATCTCAGAAAACGAAGGTTATCAAAAGGTGTGTACCGTAAAAGAAAGTGGTGTCACCTGGCACACCGAGATGGGACATACTTATGTACAGGACGGCCGGGGACGCATTCTCTACGAAAGCGTCGATGACCTGTACCTTTTTTATGACCAGAACGTTTCCTATTACCAGCAATATTATTATAAAGTTCAGGTGAGGGACTGCGAGACAGGCCAGACAGGAGCATACTCCAACACGGCATCCTGCCGCTCTGAACTTAGTGCCCCTGCGATTATCAAGGCAACACAGGAAGGTTCCGGTAACATTCAGGTCAAATGGCTGAAGGTAAACGGAGCACAGGGATATGTCTTATATAGAAAAGAAAAAGGCGGCTGGAAGAAACTTAAACAATTGTCCAAAGGTAAAACAAATTACACGGACAAAAAGTCTAAAAAAGGTCACGTTTATTCTTACCGCATTCGTGCTTATCGAATGGCAAATGGTCAGAAAACTTGTGGTTCTTACAGCAACGCCTATAAAATCGCATTAAAAAAATTGAAAATAGCCGGCAATTATAAGAAAGGCTCCGTGTATGGACCGTCGTTAAGCTCCTCCAAGCTTCAGGAAGTGCGACAGGTTGTCCAGAACTTTAAGCTCAACTACATAAAAAAAGGAATGAGTGATTACGAGAAAGTAAAGATAGCTCACGATTATATTTGCGTCAATTGCGACTATGCATACAGAGGATGGCAATATCACAACGCCAACACTGCCTGGGGCGCTCTCGTGTACGGAGAAGCTCAGTGTTCTGGCTATTCCAGGGCTATGAAAGCTCTCTGCGACGCCATCGGCATCCCTTGTCATTACGTTCATGCCAACAGCAAATCAGCCAATCCAAGCCACCAGTGGAATCAGGTGAAAGTGGACGGCAAATGGTACATCGTGGACGTACAATGCAATGACTCCAGCGGCTTTTATGCCTATTTTCTCGTGAGCGGAAACCACTACAAGGCAACCAGCGGCATGCAATGGAACGAATCCAAACTCCCGAAAACAAGCAAATCCAATTATGTTCCCAAGTAAATTCGGACGTAAGCGCCTGTAATCACCCGCCTTTTTCACGCATCAAAATAGCTTCAAAAGCTCCGCCGTCTTTTCTTCGGTGGTAGACCAACAGGTGGCGAGGCGAATCATAGTGTGATCCTCGTCCACCTTTTCCATAAAACTATATTCCACCCGCTCTCCCAATCTTTGAAGAAGGGCATTGTCCACAGTGACAAACACCTGGTTCGTCGGAGAATCCACGGCAAGCTCATAACCACGCTCCCTGAGTTTCCTCTTAATCCGAGCCGCATTTTCGATGGCAGGCATACCGATTCTCTCATAAAGTCCATCCTGAAACAACGCCTGAAATTGCACGCCCAACAGCCGCCCTTTCGCCAGCAGGGCGCCATGCTGCTTAATCATGCTGAAAAAATGAGGAATCTTGCTTCTCCCCGTCATGACCAGCGCCTCCCCAAACAAAAGGCCACATTTCGTTCCGCCGATATAAAAAGCATCGGTCAAAGCAGCCATGTCCTCCAGCGTCACGTCATTTTCAGGAGCAGCCAGGGCGTAGGCGAGGCGAGCGCCATCTACATAAAGAGGAATCCCCGCATCCCGGCACACCGCACTGATATCTTCCAGTTCTTCTTTAGAATAAAGAGTGCCATACTCAGTGGGCTGGGAAAGATACACCATCCCCGGCATAACCATGTGCTCCCGGTTGGCATCGTCGACATAGTCTCTTATCATTCTGCGAACCGCCCGGGCGGACAGCTTGCCTTCCTCTCCTTCACAAACCAGAACCTTGTGTCCGCCATACTCGATGGCTCCCGCCTCGTGAACGGCGATATGTGCGGTATCTGCGGCGATTACCCCCTGATAAGGCCGGAGTATGGCGTCAATCAATACCGCATTGACCTGCGTGCCCCCGACAAGAAAATATACTTCTCCGTCCGGACATCCACAAGTGCGAAGAATCTCTTTCTTCGCTGCCTTACAAAACTCATCATCCCCGTAACCGGGCGTGGATCGGTTATTGGTCTTTACCAGCGCATCCAGCACTTGAGGATGCGCTCCTTCCATATAGTCAGATGCAAAATGTAGCTTTTCCATGTCATCTACTCCTTATTTAAAAAACGAGGATGCCCTCTTTTGTGTTATATTTCAACATATTTTATGTCCTTATCGACAGTACCGTTGCCTCTGTTTCTAAAATTTCTCCTCGTCCGTACTTCTTACAAACTTTGCATGATCAGGCAGAGGGCCGGAATGCTGACCAGGGACAATAAAGTTGATAAAAAGATAATCTTAGCGGCAAATCCCGCATCCCCATCGTACTGGGCCGCCAAAATGGCGGTGGTAGCCGCTGCCGGCATTCCCGTCAAAACCACCGATACATTGGTAACAAGCTCTGTCATACCAACCACCCGGCATCCCGCCAACACCAACAGCGGGATGAGGAACAGCCTCACCGCACAAAACCAGAGAGTATCACCATTGACAACTTCCTTCATCTTTACCCCGGCAAGAATATTTCCGATCACAATCATGGAGACCGCCGTCGTACAATCGCTGACACTTTGGATGGTCTTCGTCAGACCGGTTGGCAAAGGCACCTGCGAAACCATCAGGAACAGCCCGATAACCACCGCCACGATGCACGGGTGAGTCACAATCTTTTTCAGTACATTTTTCCCCTTGGCTCCAGTGAAACAGGCCACCCCCGCCGACCACATGACAATTCTTAAAGGAATCAGGTAAATCGAAGCATAGAGCAGACCATGATTTCCGTATAACCCCTGGATAATCGGATTTCCCATAAACCCAGCGTTAGAAACAATGGTTCCATATTTTAGCACGGCCAGTTTCTCCTTTTTCGCCCTGGGGTAAAAATATCTTCCCACCGCTAATATCAAAATCTGAACACAGACAGAAAGTCCCAGTATACGCAGACCATCTATCAGAATCTGCCTGTTAAACTCCATCATAAACGATACAAGAATGTTGCAGGGAAGAATAAAACGAATCAAAAGATCGGACAACACCTTCCTTGATTCGTCATTCATCCACTTTATTTTTGTCATAAAATAACCTGCCATCATCAAAAGAAAAATCGTGATTTCCAGGTCTGTCAAAGTTTTTATATCAACCATATTTCCACCTGTCTGCCGGTCTCCCGGCTTTTTCTAATTGTATTGTTTTTTTATTGCTTCCTTTTCCTATATATATTCCCTTCCACAGACGAAAACCGTTACCAATCCTCTTTCCATAAGAAACCCCCGATTTATTTGACATCACTTCCTCCCCATGTTAAAGTAAGACAACCATATCATATTTTATATATTTATAGAAAAAGGAATCAAATTTATGAAAGTTTGGGAATATTTTGAACATTTAAGTGACGTAGTTTACGTTACCGACATGGAGACTGACGAGTTAATCTATCTGAACGAACGCGGAAGAACCGCTTTCGGCTTCTCCTCTTCTGAGGAATACATCGGAAAAAAATGTTACGAAGTTTTGCAAGGATCTGCGGCTCCCTGTGCCATGTGTACCAACAAGGAGCTAAAGCCTTTTCAATTTAAAGACTGGAACTTTTTTAACCCTGCTCTCCAAAGACACCTGCGTCTTCGTGATACCATGATTGTGGAAGATGGAAAAAAATATCGCATGGAGATCGCCATAGACGATGAACAGACCATCGAGCGCATCAATGCCATCAAAAGCTACCAAAATCTGGAAGCCTTTGCCAACGAAGGGATCCGCATCGCTCTGGAAGCCCCCACCCCCGATATGTGCATTGATACTATCCTGGAATACATCGGCAAAGGTCTGCATGCGGACCGCACTTACGTCTTTGAAAAGAACCCCAGAGGCAATGACGACAACACTTACGAATGGTGTGCCGCCGGGATACGTCCCTTCATCGACGTCCTGCAAGATCTCCCTGCAGAAGTCTGTGCCAAATGGTACGGTCAGTTTAATATTGATAAACCGATCCGCATTAAAGACTTGGAAGACATCCGTGAAATCGACCCTCTCCAATATGAAAACTTAAAAAGACAGGACATCCACTCCCTTGTCGTGGTTCCACTTTATGATAACAAACAAATCATAGGATTTTACGGTGCAGACAATCCTCCCGAAGAAAATCTGGAATATTCTAAAAATATGCTCCAGATTCTGTCTCACTTTATTGCGTCTTCCCTGCGCCGCCGCTCCCTGCTTCGCCAACTCCGCACCATGAGCCATAAGGATCAGCTCACCGGTCTTGGAAACCGCTATGCATTGGATGAGTACCTCCTGGCTCTCCCTGCTGCCTCCAGTATAGCCATCGTATTTTGCGACATCACCGGACTAAAGCGCATCAATGACGACAGTGGGCACAGGGAGGGCGACAGACTCATCCTCCGCTCTGTGGACTGTCTGAAACGGTCATTTCCTTCATGCGGCCTTTTCCGCACCGGCGGTGATGAACTGCTCGTCATCTGCCCCCGCATCAAAGAGGAGGAATTAGAGGAACACATCCGCCTTCTCCGGAAAGATATGTCAGATCAGCAAGTCACCATGGCCATCGGCTCCATCTGGCATCCCGGCGGAAATTATCATTTTGAAACTTTGCTTCGGAAAGCCGAGGAGCGGATGTACGAGGACAAAGCGGCTTACTACCGGGCCAAAGGCCTCAACCGGAGGCGATAGACCAATGGCCAGTTACTCTTCTGCCGGCACTCTTTTCCTGCTTCCTTCCTCCATCCCTCTTAGCACTTTCCGGAATTGGAAAAAGAACAGCACGGAAGTAAAGCAGACAGCGAAGAAATCGGCAACCGGCTCTGCCAGGTAGACGGCCATCGTCTTATCTGCGGAAAAGATATGGGGCATAAGAAAAATCAGCGGCAGCAGCAGCACAAATTTTCTCATCACTGCCACAATGATGGATGCCTTCGCTTTTCCAAGGGAAGTGAAAGTCATCTGGCAGGCAATCTGGATGCCGAACAAGAGCATACATGCCATATAAATTCGGAGCGCCTTAGCGGTAAAATCAAGAAGCACCGCATCTGCGGTAAACATTCCCGCAAAAACCCTCGGGAACAACATGACAAGTCCCCACAAAATCACTGCATAGAGAAGACTGACTTTCAACAAAAGCCAGAATGCGGCTTTTACCCTCTTTTCATTTCCCGCACCATAATTGTAGCTGATGATTGGCTGGGCACCTTGTCCCAGCCCCTGCAAAGGCAACATCGCAAACTGCATGACACTCGTCAAAATCGTCATGGCTCCCACTGCGATGTCTCCCCCATAACGAAGCAGAGAAGAGTTAAAGCACACCGAAATCACACTCTCGCTGGACTGCATCACAAAGGTAGATACTCCCAGAGCAAGACTCGGCAAAATGATTTCTTTTTTGAGCATCATATGTTTTTTTCTTATTTTTAAATGTGTCTTTTTTCCAAACAAAAAAGCCAATGTCCAGGTACAAGACATCGCCTGAGATAAAATCGTCGCCAGAGCGGCTCCCCTCACTCCCATATGAAATCCGAAAATAAAAATTGGATCCAAAATGATGTTGGCCACCGCACCAATCAAAACGGAAAACATTCCCGTCTTAGCAAATCCCTGCGCCGTGATAAACACATTCATGCCGAGAGTCAATTGAACAAAAATCGTTCCGACAGAATAAATGTTCATGTAGCGCACTGCATATTCTATCGTATTTTCACTGGCGCCAAAGGCCATCAGAAAATCTCTGTTCCAGATTAATAAAATGACGCTGAGTGCAACAGAAATCAATATAAGCATAGAAAAACAGTTTCCGAGCGTCTGTTCCGCCTTGTCTTTCTCTCCTTTTCCCATAAAAATGGAAGCTCTCGGTCCTCCGCCGTAGCCGACCAGTGCCGCAAAAGCCGAGACAATCATAATAATCGGCATACACACGCCCACTCCGGTCAGCGCCAGCGCTCCCTCACCAGGAATATGTCCGATGTACATCCTGTCCACGATGTTGTAAAGCATATTGATAATCTGCGCCGTAACCGTGGGCAGAGCCAGCTTTAACATCAATTTTCCTAAAGACTCCGTCCCAAGAATATCTTTCTCATCCTTCAATTTGTTTCCTCCTTGCCATTTCCTGCATGTTCTCTTTCATTTTGCCGTTCACTCGATGAAAAATCTGTCTTTCTTCCTCCGTGATTCCGGTCATCATCTCCGTCTCAAACTGTCTCCACAAATCATCCAGGGATTCTATCATTTCTTTTGTATCTTCCGTCAGGAATAAATGAATCCTCCGCCTGTCTTCCTCATCCTGCTTCCTTTGCAGCAGCCCTTTTTTCACCAGCGAATCTACCGCCTGGGAAACATTTCCTTTTTGCAGCATCCGCAGATCCACAATATCTGCGGCGGTGTCTTTCCCCGGATTGTTGTGAAGAAAATTCACAACGGTAGCCTCAGTGAGCGTCAGACTGTATTTCTGGCAAATTTCTTTTAACATACTCTCCTGCAGTTTGATGATTCTTCGCATATTCAGCAAAAAATCAATCGCCTGATTCATAAACGCCCTCCTCTCCAAGACCTGCCCGCAAATTTTCAAAGGAACATGAAAAATCCGCCTAAAACGGTTCCTATTCTATCTTCTGTCATCCTCGCAAAGCAGATATCCGGCATCCGGCCATCCTCCCAGATGGAAGATGGAACTCTCCGCCTGATATATTAGTTATATTTAAAACAGTTTAACAAATAACTATTATATCCGGTTTTCTCCATTTGTCAAGCTATATTCCAAGCACATCTGCGCTCTGATTCTCCCTGATTTTCCTCTTCCCGATAAAAAATCCCCAAAGCAGCTCTCGTTGCTTTGGGGAATCTCATTCAGGTTCTATGCGGCCGCCGGAAGAATGACAAGGCGGTTCTTTCTTGACAGAGCAATGCCCACATGACAAAACTCCATGGCAGCACAAATCTTGTCTGCCAGCGTGATAATCCACGCTTCTTTATTCTTTGGAATCGGTCCCAGCGGAAACATATGGGTTCTGATGGCATCCTGCTCGCGCTGGCTAATCCGGAAGATGCGGGCACTGTTTTCCACTGCCGCCTTTGGATGGTAGAAGGCCTGATGCTCTCCTGTCGGCGTTTCTTCCCGGAAACAATACATACAAAAATCGTGAAGAAGACCTGCTCTTGCTGCGGCCTTCTCGTCACATTTCAATTTCTTTGCAATATGCCAGGAAAGATAAGACACATTGACGCTGTGCATATAGCGGTTCGTCCACTGATGCTGAACGTACTGCCGCAGCGACAGAAAATCTTCATGAGAGAGAATCTGTTCCACCTCCGCCAGATACTCCTTTGGCACATCTTCAGAAACCTGAACCTCCATCGGCAATCACCTACTTTCTTTTTATCTCATCGGAGTAAGCACTCCTGCGCTTTTATTATGACTGATTTCACACCAAAAGACAATACTTTTCCCAAAAAAACTACAAAAAACGGAATATTCCGTCATCTTTCGCTTCTTCTACATCCTCCTCCGGCGCCATGACATGAGTGAAGGTTATCTCGCAGATATCTCCCGTAGTTTCTTCCTCCAGAAAAACCACCACGGTCTGTGCCATACGGTATCGTCCATCCTCTCCGAGCTGGCGCCCCATATGACTCACCATCCGCTTTCCTTCCCCGTAAGCCCGCAACAAATTCTCCCGCTGGAAGGCTGCCAGAAATCCTTCTCTGTCTTCCGGATGGAAGGTGGCGGCGCCATCAGCGATCAGCTCATCAAAACTTCCCTCGTCCTTCGCCCGCTGGGTTGTATACGCCATGTATTCCATCATATAATAGGTATTCCGGGTCAAGTTTACGGAAATCACCAGAGGGAAAAACGCCGCCATGGCGTGGAGAAGCTTTTTAAATTCTGCCGACTCATACCAATCCACACGCTCGATGGTCAGGGTAGAATGTGGCTGGTACACGAACTCCCGGTTTTCCATCTCCGGCACATAAAAATTAAAGGCATTCTTTCCGGTTGCTTTCGTGTAATATAAGGCCAGGTCAGCCTGCTCATAGAGTGTCTTAAAATCATCCTTTCCCGCCGTTCCTATGGTTCCTCCCACGCTGACATGAATCGGTCTGTCGTTCATCGGGCCGATTTTAATCTTTCTGATTCGGCACAGGAAAGTGGAAATGGCATTTCTAAGCCCGTCAGCCTCCGGCACATTTCGCAGCAAAACCACGAACTCATCTCCGCCTATGCGCCCAAGGATGTCTCCTTTCCGAAATTTGGCGGACATGGCGGACGCAATGGCCTTTAATGCTTTATCTCCTTCCGGGTGTCCAAAGGAACTGTTGATCCCTCTCAAATCATCCAGGTCAATAATCAGGAAGCAGCACCGTTCCCCGGTATTTTTTTCCATCACTTCCTGGATGAGCCGCTCCGACGTGGCACGGTTGTAAAGGCCGGTCATGGAATCCCGCTCCGCCTCATTTCTCAATCTCTCCCGCTCTCGCACAACGGCATCCACATTGTTAAATATGAGAGAAGCTTTGACATCATTGCTGGATGGGTCGCTGACCATCTGCATCTCCAGACGAAACCACTGGTCTTTTCCGTCCCTCATTGTCTGATATTCCAAAACGCCTTCTCTTTGCCCTGCGTAATACATGCCCAGCAATCGCTCTCGATTAAGAAAATTACGAAATTGGGCGATATAATCAGGCGCAACCCACTCGATGGAAACCCGATCCGTAAAATCGCCAAACGATCGTCCGCTGACTGCATAATTCCACTGTCCAAACCGATTCTCTGACTCAATGATATCCTGACTTAAATTTACACCCACATAGATCGTATATTCCCCTATCAGCGCACTGAGGCTGGAGCTCCAGCTGTGATACTCCATCTCTTTCTCCTTTTGCTCTGTGTTGTCATAAAGAGAAATGACAGCTCGGGAAGGCCTTCCCTCATCATCGTGAATCAAAGTGTAGTCAAGACGACACCAGCACAGACCCGTGCGCTCCAGAGAAAATTGCAGGTCATAACCTTTGCTTGGCATACCATTTTGAATATCACTCAAAATTCTTTTCGACACCGCAATGCCGTCTTCCGTGAGCATACCGCTGTCAATGACCGTCTGAACATAATTTGAAATCGTGTATTCTTCCACCCGCTCCAGGTTCCGGTCTACATTCACCGAGGCGGTATCCGTGGCAATATCATAGCGCATAATTCCCGTCAAGCTTTGCTGGACGATGACCTCATACTCCTTGCTGCGAAGATGCAGCTCCGCTTCCATCTGTTTTTGTTTTGTAATATCCACACCAGTAATCTGGATGTATTGACGCCCCTCCCAGTACAGAGGGGACGTCTGGAGCAACGCCCATCCTCCCATAGGGCTCCGAATTTCCTTTGGGCTATTGTCTCCATTCCGGTAAAACCGCATGGCAGAACATCCCTCACACGGCTTGTCACGCCCTCTCACCTTCTCGTAACACAATCCGCCCGTCGGATCATTTTTCATATAGCTTCGCATAGCCCTGTTGCAGTACATCACGGTAAAACGTTCCGGATCAATGATATAAGTAGGAAGCAAATTTCCATCCAAAAGAGCGCATACTTCCTCCGAAAAACATTTTGCGGGCACAGGCATCTTTTGTTCTACCTTATGCCGCACTTCCTTTCTCCGCAAAAGTTCCCTGTACTCTTTCTCCGGAATCGGCTTTGAGTAATAAAATCCCTGGGCATAGGTACAGCCAAGTTCCACCAGACGTTCTGCCTGATACTTTTCTTCCACACCCTCTGCCAAAACCTCCATGCCCCATTTCATGACGAGCTGGGTCGTAGAGCGGATGAAATCCTCTGCACGTTCATCTCCAATACGCTCCACAAAGGAGCGATCCAACTTCAGCACATCAAAATGATTGGATATGAGAGTGTCAGGATTGGAGGCTCCTACACCGTAGTCATCCATGTCCACCCGGCATCCCAGATGATGAAGATGATCCAAAATATCTTTTACGGGAATGCTCTCCTCCATCAGGGCGCTCTCCGTAATCTCAAAAGACAGATTAGACGGACTTACCCCCGATTTCTCAATAATCGATGCAATCTTATATAAGGTGTCAAACTGACGCAGGTGAACCCGGGACAAGTTTACGGACACCGGTTTTACTTCCAGTCCCTCGGCCTCCATCTCTCCCATCTGCCGGCACACTTCTTCCAGCATGTATTCATCCAGCAAAATCACCTGACGACTCTCCTCAAAGCATGGGATAAAGATAGCAGGACTAAGAATCGTACCATCCTCCCTTATCCATCTGCTCAATGCCTCCGCCCCGATGATCTCTCCGGTACAAATGTCATATTTTGGCTGATAGTATACGCGGAACTCTTTTTCCCGCAAGGCTCTGGAAAAATCTGATTCCATTTCCATGTAGCGAATCCGCTGGAAGCGAATCTCATCGTCATAAAAGGCATGGTGCCTCAAATGATTTCCTTTGATAGTTCCCCTGGCAATCAGCGCATCGCTGATAATGCGCCGCAAAGACTCTCCTCTTTCCACCTTCCTTACCCCAGCTGAAATATCAAAAGGCTGAATCATCTTATTTTTTATGTCCAGCGCAAAACGATCCAAAACTCTGCCAATTTTCTTTTCGTACTCTGTCTCACTTCCGCACTGGTCTAACATAATAAAATAATCAGAAAAATAGCGGAATAAATACACGTCCGGCATCTCTTCCCGGAACACACGAACAATATATTTCAGCGCTCCGTCCCCGATTTCTTCTCCATATATGTAGTTAAATTCTTTGAACTTATCAATGTCAAATACAACCAGATACAGGTCCTCCAACGCCTTCTCCGGCAGATTTTTATAACAGACAGACAGGGCATTTCCGTTGCCGATGCCCAAAAGCTCATCATAAAAGGTCGTGCGAATTCTACTTTTTTTGTTACGGCGTATAGACAGGAAAATACCGCAGATGACGCACGCAATAATGCCCCACAGCACGCCCGCCGCAAGAAAGACCACATGCATGATAGCATAGGCATCCGCAAACACATCCTTCTCCTTGGCACAGGTCATCAGATACCAGTTGTTAAATCCCAGCTTTTCAAAATGAGCATAGTAAGACTCCCCGTTGTATTCAAAGGACTGATCACCATTTTCGGCAGGAACAATGCCAGGAGTGTCATTAATATATTTCATAAGCGCATTGTACTCCGCATTTTCGTAATGATGAGGATAAATGACCACCTCTCCCTGCCGATTCAACAAAAAGGTATGTCCTTTCCCTTCCATAGAAGAAAGGTTCATTCGCTCTGTCAGATTTTTTGAATAATACGTCGCCATCAGGACATATTGCAGTTTTCCATCCTTGTGAATCGGATAGGAGAACATATTCACCGTATACTTTCCTCCGGCAAAAGGCTGGTAGCTCTTTGTGAGATGGAAATGGTCATTCCAAATCTGCCGGACAATCTCACTGTCCGACAGGTCCATGGTGATCCCATCCGTCAGATAGGCAACATATCCCTCAGCCAAAACGCCTATGCGATAAAAGTCATAGGCCTCCTGGAAATCCTGTAACTCCTGCAATATCGCTTCCACGTCATATATCTTCTTTCGCTCCAGCCTGGACGTGATGGTTTTCAGCAAAAGTCTTCTGTTCTCGACGGAGCGAGTGATGGACTCTTCGTTCAACTGACTGATATTGGAAATGCTGCGAACTGCCTGCTCCTGCACAATCCTTTTCGTATCAGAGTATGCACAGACGCAAAAGACAACCGACAATGCCAGAAAAATGGTAAGACCCACAGCAATGGCAATTTTTTCCCCTTTTTTTAACCCCAGTTCATTTTTCAGTATTTTTTCCATATCGGCCTCCTCCCTCTGACGGCAACGTATTGCCGTTTTATGAAAATTGCCTCCTGCTATCTTCCAAAGAATAGCAATGCCGTATTTTTTAATTCATTGCTTCTTATTTATTTAAAAAATATTATACCCCGTATTCCTGAATCATGTCAATTTCCATATGCTCTGTTCCAGGAGGAAAACCATCACGGGGAAGTCTCCCCGCCATCCGCCTCCCTCTTATTTTTCTGCCTCTGTTCGCGGCATCTTTTTAAATTCCATGTAAGCCATAATCACCGTGACCACCGCCGACATGGCGTCGGCAATGGGACCTGCATAGATACATCCGTCTATCCCCATATAACGAGGTAAAATTAACAAAAAAGGCATGAAAAAAAGAATCTGTCTTGTCAGAGACAAAAAGATGCCCGGGAGTTTGACAGTTGAATAATGTAAAAATGTACCGCAGGGCTTATATTT